>JAUWXJ010000124.1 GCA_030616425.1 Desulfobacterales bacterium
ATTGCCTGCAGATGAAAAAAAAAGATCGCATAGTTGTTATCTAACAGGGCCTGCAAAGAATAAAGGCGCCCAGGCCGCTGGTATTATGGTGATTTGGACAACAGCCTGTATAGACGTGATGCAGGCCAGGGTACGGTATAAACAGACGAACGGCTGAATACTTGCTTTTTATTTATCTCGGTAATGGCCCTTTTCTGACTCCTGAACGATCATTTAAAGTACGCGCTTGCCACCTCTTTCCACTTCTCTTGGACTCCAAGGATTAGCTCTGCCACCTCTCTTACTGCACCCCTACCACCGGGAGCAAGGGTCACATAGTGGGCTGTGTCGAAGAGGTGCTCTGAGGCGTCGGCCACTGCAATAGCAAAACCGACCCGATTCATGACGGTCAAATCGACCACGTCATCCCCCACAAAGGCGACTTCTTCAAACTTAAGGCCCCTTTCGGAAAGCAGCTTCTCAAGGATCGGTACTTTGTCCCTCACCCCCTGAACCACCTCGTTGATTCCCAGATCAGCGGCCCTTTTCCCCACCAATGGAGAATTTCTGCCAGATACCAGGACCGTTTCTATGCCAGCCTGTTTCAACATCTTTATTCCGTGGCCGTCCCGCACATCGAACGCCTTTGACTCGGTGCCGTCATCGTGATAGATAAGCCTGCCGTCGGTGAGCACACCATCAACATCGAGGCCAAGGAGCCGTATACGCTCCACCCGCGCCCGAACCTCGGCATTGACACGCCGTACCACAGAAGGGGTCTTGATGCGCTCTTTTGTACCAGGTTCTTCCAGAAAGCCTACTTTCTTTGTCACGGACATCCTGCCTTTTCTTTGTGATCCCTTTGCCCTGTCTGACCGCGTCCCTTGATATAATAGTGTGCTTATAGCAAAATTTGTGAACAAGTATCACGACATCATCCAATCGGTCAAGGGCGTTCACTTTGGCGGTACTGCGGAAAGCTAACTATGCACAATAGGTTGACATCCAAATCACCGCAGTTCAAATCGATGTTTCCTTTTTGTGTTTACAGTGGCGGTAAAGGTCTTATCACAGGTGTAAATCCTCCTGACGCCCGTTTCTATTCCTCACCTGTGGGATGACCCGTAACCACCATATCTTGTGCCATTTTCTTATTGACACACAATACATAGTATTCTATTAAATATCTATGCGCAATGATCATGCCTGTAAGGATTATCAAGAGGGGTTCCTTCCAAAAGATTCTCCCATGAGATTTTTCAAGCAGAGCTTTTGGCTTTTCCTCTGCCTGCTGTTACTGGGAATAGGGGGCCAATTGCTCAAGGTTAATCTGTCGACCGGTTACTCGCATAGACCTTCAGAGACAGGAAGTTCTTTTGAGGGGAATGCGCTCGCTTTTGCGGTTCACGGCCTCGAAGGGAGCAGCCGAGGAATCCCTGGTTGACCGGCCTGCTCCCCGCAAGCCCCGCCTGGAAGGGCGGGGTCAAGGGGAGCTATATAAGAATATTCTGATTCCTTACCGGGAAGCCCCGCCCGGAAGGGCGGGGAGCTTCACTTGAGTCTATTGTGATCGAGAAGAAGATTGGTTCATTGTCCATATGGGTTTTTGAAAACCTATCGAGATACGAAGAGCTGGGTCACTTTGTATCGACTCGTATGGGTGGTCTGAGTAGCTCGCCTTATGACTCTCTAAATCTATCATTCAACGTCAGGGATGATCCAGAAAAGGTGCTCGAAAACCGCAAACTCCTTGCCGAGACCCTTGGAATTCCATTGACTAGCCTGACTACTGCCAAGCAAATTCATAAGGGTAATATCAAGATTGTATCAGAGGAATTACGAGGCAGAGGTTCCATTGATTACAAAGGAGCGATCAATGCAACAGATGCGATGGTAACCAATGTGCCAAATATCTGTCTTATGATTCTTTTGGCTGATTGTGTGCCGATTCTATTTTACGATTCTTCAAAGAGGGTTATCGGGATTGCTCATGCAGGGTGGAGAGGGACGCTTCAATTTGTGGCTCAGAAGACCGTAAAGGCCCTACGAGAAGAATTTGGGTGCTTGCCACAAGATATTGTTATTGGCATTGGACCATCTATTGGCCCGTGTTGTTATCAAGTCGGCCAGGAGATCCTCTCACAGGTCGAGGATGTTTTTGGGACAAAGCAAGACTTTATCAGGAACGAGTCTGAAGATGGCAAAGGATATTTTGATCTATGGAGAGCCAACCTAGAACACCTTCTTCAAGCCGGAATCCCAGAGAATAACATAGAAGTAGCGAAGGTGTGCACCTCCCATCATCCCGATCTCTTCTTTTCTTACCGACATAAGAAAGGAAAGACAGGAAGATTTGGCGCGAGCATCGTAATTTGGTAATTAATCACGAGATTGTCTTCCCTTGAGTCTATCTTCAAAATTGCAGTGCCTTTTGTCATTGGAATTTTGAGCTTTAATTGACGCGCACAGCCATGAGCACCCCCTTATGTTCCAACCAACTCAAGGTCATCAAAGAAGTAGCCAATCTCAAATGCCGCAGTCTCAGGGCTGTCAGACCCGTGAACCACGTTCCTTCGACCGTCTGTGGCAAACTCTCGACGTATCGTACCTTTGGCGGCCTCTATAGGATCTGTCGCACCCATGAGCTCTCGATTTCTCGTAATAACTTCCTCTCCTTCAAGGACCATGACCACCAAAGGGCCTGAAGACATAAAGGCAGTGAAACCTTCGAAATAATCACGCCCCCTGTGTACTGCATAAAACTCTTCTGCCTGTTCTTTTGACATATGGACCATTTTCATGGCAATAATTTTAAAACCAGCTTGTTCAAAACGTTTGATCACCTCCCCAATGAGGCCCTTTGCAACAGCGTCCGGTTTGATGATCGACAAAGTCCTTTCCTTCATAGCCTCAACCTTTCTGCAATTTTTAACCAGCTTGCTCCCCTGCCGTAAGACAGAACGCCCGCCCCTCCGGTCGGCGGGGCTTCACAACACGGCAGCTTCCGTAACAAAAAGATGGAGAGAAATCAAGGAGTAGTTCTTGACGCGATCTTAAAGAAAAGGGATCACAAGAGATTAGGATTACAGCAGGAAAGGGAGGAACTAAGCCCAGACAAGTCGTTTTACGTCTTTCAGTTCGGTCTCTTGCACAGAATAGATATGATAAACCAATTCGTCAGGGTAAAACCAGAGTTTTATTTCTCTTTCCGCTTCTTCTAGATTGGCCGAAGCATGGATTGCATTTTCGTAAATGCCCGACGTGGTAATCCTACCATAGCCACCCCGAATGGTCAGAGGATCAGCCTCCTCAGGATTGGTGGCCCCACAGATTTCCCGCACCTTCTTGATAGCATCTTCTCCGTGATAAACCAGAGCCATCACCTTTCTTCTTTCGTGGAGCTCACCCATAATATAGGCTATTAATCCTTGAAAAAAGGGCTGATCTTTCAAAGCAACATAATGTTCCTCAGCTAATTCCCTGGTTACGCGGACAATCCTTGCTCCGGCAATTTCCAGACGCGTTTCCGAAAGGCGCGTCAGGATGTTCCCGGTAAGAGATTTTTTCAAACCATCCGGTTTAATTAGTACTAATGTTTGTTCAACAGACATGGCCTGGACCTATAGCGGATACTGACAAAAATCCGCTTTTTGGTGGGGCAAATATAGGGAGAGAGTGGTTGTGTGTCAAGCAAAAAGGTCCCACAACATGCGGCGGTTTTGGGTTATGCGATTATGCAAAGGGTTGTGGATGTTTAGGTGATTCCTCCGTTCGAAAATTGAGGATCTGCAAGCCAACAGATGCACTTTGCATCGCATGCGTGATATGGTAAGGATACGAGGACCTCAACCACTTCCTACAAATGGTGCATTAGGAGACCAAGAAACTCACGTTTGAGAATCAAATGGCAAGACATAGACGATATCTTAAGGCAATCTCTTGGTTCTTGTGTATGGTAGCAGGATCTCTGTCTCTACCTTATGGCGCCTTTTGCGAATCTCCTGATCACTATGCTGCCGCACGCCAGCGCATGGTCTTACGCCAACTCAAGGCACGGGATATCACGAATCCCAAGGTGCTTTCGGTTATGGGCACGGTTAAGCGGCACCTTTTTGTAAGTCCCAGGCGCGCCTCTCAGGCATACGACGACCACCCGCTCCCTATCGGAGAAGGTCAAACCATTTCTCAGCCGTATATTGTAGCCCTGATGACGCAAATATTGGATATCAAGCCGGGAGAAAAGGTCCTTGAAATAGGCACGGGCTCTGGTTACCAGGCGGCCGTGCTCAGTTATTTTACGGATCAGGTCTGGACCATTGAGATTCGAAAAGGGCTTGCAGAGAATGCCTCAAAATGCCTTAGAGCCCTCGGCTATGAGAAGATCAGCGTCAAACACGGGGATGGGTATTTTGGATGGCCGGAGTATGCCCCGTTTGATGCCATTATGGTCACGGCAGCAGCTAATCATATCGCCCCTCACCTCCTGGACCAACTCAAGATGGGCGGCCGTCTTCTCATCCCACTAGGGAGCACCACGTATTACCAAACCCTCACCAAGATCACCAAGACCCCAAAAGGGAACGAGGTAGAACATTTACTCGGAGTCGTCTTTGTTCCCATGGTGGGAAAGATTCTGGAGAAGTAACACTAACTCGTTTCCAGTCCTCGTCCAAAGCCGTTTGGCTCGCTCCGTGAGCATTTTTGGGACGCCTGCTGAACGTCGCTAAATCACAAAAACTCTCCCGATATATCGGGATCAAACAGTTTGTGATTCTTAACGCTCGGTTCAGCAGGCGCCTGATTCCCAAAATTCTCAATGTCGCTCGCAAAAGCCTTTGGACGATATCCCAATTATTCAATGTATTTCTGGGACAGGACACTAGGTGAGAGGGGGTTTTCTGAAAAAGCCGTGATACCGTGGACTTGGCTATATGCATCAATTCAGGACGATGAATATTATCACGGCTTTTAAGGAAAATTCCCTTCTCACCTACGGAGTTCTCCGGCGCAACATTAGGGACAACACAAGGATGGCAAGGCTGTAGGCAACAGCAGCAAGGTACAAGACGGTTGTGAATCCATAGCTTAGCGCAATTAATACAGCCAGAACCGAGCCTACCACCGACACACTGGCATTTACAGCCCATGCCCATGGAATCGCACTCTTAAGCCGCAGGCTCAAGGTCCTCACACCCACCGGAAAAAACATCCCCATCGCAAACCCCAGAGGCAAGATGATGAAAAAGGCGACACCATAGCGGACCCAGAGATGCAACGCTATAGCAGCGGTCAATACTTGATCCAGGAAGAAGACATACACAAGGAGTAGCACGGGAGTCATGACCAGGGCAGGGACCTTGCCAAGGAATTTCCTGAGTAACAGTTCACCATCACCGATCTGAACTGTTACCTTCCTGGAATAATAGCTACCAAGGGCTGACGCCACCAGGAGAGAAAAAAGGACTGCTGAAAAAGCGTACGCCGGCCTTGCCAGAAATAGGATGAAACGCTGGATCAGGCAAATTTCTGTGAGCATAAAGGCGATCCCGATGAGGCCAAAGTATGCCAGAAACCAGCTCGAAGAGGGAAGCCCAGCCTTTCTTAACGGAAGGCCAATCAGAACAAGGCAGATCACTGCTACCTGAAACAAGATGAGATGAACCAGGTATCCTCCCTCCAGAAATAGCTGCCATTTGTTGCCGACTGCACGGTACAATGGAACAACTTTGTCCATCCTGAAGTTGTGATAAAAGAAAGGCCTGTTATCAGTGACGGGCCGCACATCAAAGAGGTACGTCCTGTGGAAGGCCTTTCTGGTGCTGGGGCTTAGGATTTTTTGAATCATGTCATAATAAAGGGGATTAGAAAAACGGTTGTATTTGTTGGCCTCTGTCCTTTTCATGTTCGGATAGTAGACAAGATCGAAACGAAGCCGGCGGCAGAATTTTCTTATCTGTTCTATCTCTTGGGATTCAAACGGGCTCCTTTTGACAAGTAGGGTAAAGGTCCCCCAGCTCCTGATTGCCGCAATGTGCTGTTCCGGATGGTTCACACCCATGCCCTCAAGGGCCGCACATGCCAATGCTGCCAACCTTAGTTCGTGTCGGGGCGGCGGCAGGAGGTACTTGGTCACAGAGAGTAGCCCTTCGGGTGTAAGGGCGCTGATATAGGCCTTGAACGCTTCAACGGTAAGCGTGTAGTCCTCAGAGAGACCATAAAGGCCAGAGGAAACTGCCCCCTGACTATCTGTCAGAGGAAGCTGGATCACATCAAAGCGTTTTGGGGTTCTCACAAGATAACCCCTTGCTTGTTCATCAACTGCTGTAGCCTCATTCTCATAAAGTTTTCCACTGAAATCCTTGAGGGAGTCCCGCATGATCCGGGGTACAAGGGGGTTGGCATGGGTAGTCACGATATTTCTTGCTCCATGATAACGGGCTGTGAGAATGTCGAGGCCACCCAGGGGCTCCATGATCAGCACATGGTCTGGCTTTCGAATCACATATGGAAGGGATGCTGGAAGAAACTCTGTAAAGGCTAAGTCATTCATATTGCCTGTGAAGCGGGTCACGGCGTTGAGATGACCCCCGTCCAGACAGAAGCCAAGCTGCTTCGGAAGCCTTCCCTGGAATTCAAGGCTGAGACCTGGTGCAAAGTGGACCGCCCTGCTCTCGATCACATCAAGCCTGGCTGATGGGTGCCATCGGGTCTCAAGGATGCGGGCATCGGGATATCTCAGGGCCACTTCTAGGGCCTTGTAAGGTGAAATATTAAGAGCCAGAAATTCAGGCCTCATGACGAGAAGGATGCACAAGGCCAGCATCCAAGGTACCCGTACGAGATTGATCTTCCACCCCTTGGTGCTGAAAGCCAGAGAGGCAAATCCAGACACAAAACAGACAGTAACAACTGTTCCTGCACCACCAGCAAAGGAATATACCAAGAATATGGCCACACAACCCAAGCCTGCGCCCACAAGGTCGCAGGCGTATAACCGGCTCACGATCTCTGCCCTGACCGTGTAAACCAGCGCAAGGAGCAGGCCAGCAAAGAAGAAAGGAACCGCC
>JAUWXJ010000221.1 GCA_030616425.1 Desulfobacterales bacterium
ATCTTCATAGCACCAAATAGACCACGAAGGTCCTAACCTGTTAATATCCTCGACCTAAAGTGTATCTTGTGATAGTCTCTCGTATGATTGAATGAACGCATTTGAGCTTGCCCGCTATCGAGCCATGGTGCGAATCTTAAAATCCCGTTTATCAGGAATGAGAACTCGGTGTTGCAAAAGACGCGACACGTTCTTAAGGCTATGACCGGGCAGAGAAGAGAGACGAAACATGCCATATAACAGCCATTTCGATTTGAAGCCTGAAAGGGGTGCTAGTTGATCGACATTTACGAGGAATTGAAATTACTTACAGCGAGCCTTGAAAGCCATGGTGTGGAATACGCCCTATGTGGGGGATTAGCCTTGGCCGTACATGGCTATGTTCGAGCTACCGTAGATCTTGACTTGTTAATTTTACCTGATGAGGTGAAGCCAGGTTTGAAGATCGTCCAAGGCCTTGGCTATAATATCCAGGCCAAACCTATGAAATTCGCGGACGGAAAGATCATCATATACCGAATGACAAAAGTCGTTTCAGAATCGAAGGATTGCTTGTCGGTTGACTTCATAGTTGTGACGGAAGAACTCAAACCTATTTGGGAAGGGCGGAAAAAACTGAAGTTGGAAGATGGCGCCATCAAAGTTGTTTCACGCCAAGGGCTGATCGAGCTGAAACAAATTCGTGGAAGCAAGCAAGATTTGGCCGATATTGATCGCTTGAAAGGAGAGGGTGATGAATCGTGATATGTCACCAAAAGCAATAACTGCAAGGTTGAGACTGGTGGCGCAGATTACGCGTGCCTGCCTCTCCTTAAAGAACGCTGAGTTTCAGACAAAAGGGGCCAAAACAACAACTCCCCACGATAGAGTGCCCTATTCATCTGAACAAGAAAACTTTGGGGACGTTATTGACCAGGTTGAAGAACCCTGATCGATTTATGGAGGAAGCTGACGGAGAACTTTGGGGACGTGGCAGCACGGTTGGCGGTTGGGGTCGGACCAGGCCAACTACCAGACATCACAGAAACGGCATTTGCGGCGTTCTCTTAATATACATCCCCACGGGGTAGTATGGCGTAGACATAAATCATCCTTTTCTCCTTATCAGGAGCAAAAAGAATTCTCCATTTGCCTACTCTAAGGCGATAATCCCCCCGCAGCTTTCCGGTCAGAGCCCTAACATTCGGGTGCGACAAAGGCTCTTTTGCATCTTCCAACTCGCGCAGGGCCTGTATCATCCTTTTGCGCGTATTCCTACCCAACCTCAGGTAGTATTTCTCCGCTGTAGGCTTGACCTCAATCTTCCAGCTCATTGAGAGACTTCCCTTTGACCCCCATCGCTATTTCGGTTTTTCCTTTCTCGATTGTTTTCACCCACTCCGGTCTTGAAAGAAGGTCGAGAGTCTCTTTGTGTCGCTCTATGTATTCGTCTATGAGGTCAGACAGTATTTCTTTCATCTCCTTTTTTTCCAGGGTCGCGATAACCTTAAGAACGTCTCTTTTGTGTTCAGGGATTCTCACGGTTGCAGTTCCCATCTTTTCACCTCCCGGTAGCCTGATAGCCTAATAGACTATGCCTTTACGCGCCTGGTGTCAATGAAAAACTATCCAAAACGGTTGGGGTCGGACCAGGCCCCGAGAAGGAACCTGAATTGGGGTCGGGCCAAGCCAACTATAAACGGAATGGGGTCGGGGCAGGCCAAGTAGCAGATATTACAACAGAAACCGTCAGAATTTGTGCCAAATAAGGCCCGAAAACGGCATTTCTGGGGTCGAAAGCATCCTCTTAAGAAAGCGAAAAATATCCAGCCCTCCTATTCACTTTTCCTGAATATTGGAATATAAGAAAACCATATGGAAAACTTTGGGGACGTCCTTGACTAAGTTGAATAACTCTGAAGCGAAGATTGTAAGTGTCCATGGGCGGTAGACTGAAGGGGAGCGAGCATGCAGATAGATATGCATTACTACGGGGTTTACGCCATGGCCCGGCTGGCCGGTCTGAGGCCCGAGGCGGCCGGGACGATTGCCACGGCATCACAGTACGTGGATGATGCAGTTGAGGAGGATATTCAACATCATGAAAAAGGAAACAAACTTGCTCCAATTGTAACAGCACACCGGATTATAGAAATCCTGGAGAACAGGGATGTGGATGACCAGCCCTTTGTCTGGGTCCCCTTCCACTTTTTCCCTGGGAACGAGGGGAAGGATTTCACTGAACGGTTGCTTTGTCAAAAGGACAGCCCCTTGATTAACGAGCTGATCGACCATTATCTTGAGCTGCATGAACGCCCATTTGCATTGGCACTAATTGGTCTCACAGCTCACGTCTACGCGGACACTTTTTCTCACTATGGTTTCTCTGGTGTCAGTTCAAGACGAAACAAAGTCGATGCCGGCAGCATCAGACCCAGAAATGCCACTGCCCCGACTGCAACGTACCTGGGCAGAAAGCTGGATAGCTTCTTTCGCAGGTTCGGCTCTCAAGGAGGCCTTTGGACTAACCTGAGAAGGGCAATTATGAGCGATGGCGCTGAAATAGCTTCAGGCGCCCTGGGGCACGGCGCTGTGGCGGTGCTGCCTGATCTTCCGTATCTTGAATGGGATTTCGTGTATGAACAGTCGTCCCTTGTGTCCGGGCGTAACAATGCGGACACCTTCCTTGAAGCCTGCGAAAGACTGCACAATATGTTTCAAAGATTCGTATCGGTCAGCAGCGGTCATGACGATGGCACAAGTGGCGTTGATTTCAGCACAGTTGAGGAACGCGTGAGAGATACCCTATCATTTCAAAACGGAAAAGCAGAGCGGTCCGAGGAATGGCGAACAGCTTTTGCCGAGGGGGAGCTTGGGATATTAGCAGGGGAGGAGATACCCCATTATGACCCCACGCCCTGGGATAAGCAAAGGGACAACTTCCCGGCTCTGGACAAACCAAAGGAAGCTGCCACCAGCGAGGTGTACCACTTCTATCAAGCGGCCAGTCTCCACCGGCATTACGTGCTCCGCGAGTTATTGCCCAAACACGAGCTGGTTGTGATTTAGGGCGAACTTT
>JAUWXJ010000175.1 GCA_030616425.1 Desulfobacterales bacterium
ATCGTGTTGAAGGGGCCAGGCAGCAATACTTCGGGAGGTGCCACGATTCGGCCTCCATGGTGCGCCACCCTCCATAGTTGGGCGAAGCGCTGGTCTGTCAGAGGCAGACTCCTTCTAGGGATAAGCGGTTACCTTAGAGGGTCCATAGGGGTGATTGGTGACATCGCCTGGAGAAAATGGTGCATGTACTAACCGACGAGGTACCCACGTTGTTCTCTGTCATCTTGATGGAGATAAGCGCCGGCTATAAGGCAAAGCCGAAAGGCTGGTGTTATGCAATCGGTGAGCACGGGGTTATCTCCAAACTCTTGCTCTCTGGGGACCACAGCGTGTCCGGAGGAGGTCTGCTGTAAGGCAGGCCAAAAGGACACACCCAAGTGAGTGAGGCAAATGTCACAGGTTGCACGGGGGTAGTTAGCACGGGGGTGAAGATCGCTTCAGATCTTCCCTTCCTTTTTCGGGAAAACCCCTGGTTCCTAAAAACGTCCTCTATGTGGCTTATGTTCATTCGCCTCCGGTATCGTTATAGTTAGGAGAATCAGCAGTGAAGGTAGTGCCCAAGAAATTTAAAGTCCATTCCCTTACGGGGAGAATCACCCCGGAGCTGATGGAGCAGGCTTTTAAAGCCGTTAAGAAGAATAGGGGCGCAGCCGGTCTCGACAAGGTTTCTATCTGGATGTTTGAGAAGAATCTCGAACAAAATCTGGACTCCCTTATGCGAGACCTCAAGGCTCGTACCTATGTGCCTATTCCGCTCAGAAGGGCGTATATTCCTAAAGGGAAAGGAAAATTTCGACCTCTTGGCATTCCCGCGGTTCGATGTAGGGTGGCTCAGGAAGTCGTAAGACGCCTGATCGCTCCTATCTTCGAACGAATGTTTCACCATGACTCTTACGGTTTCATTAAAGGCCGCAACTGCCATATGGCCATCGAGCGAGTTTTGCTATTGGCTCGAATGGGGTACAAGGTTGTGCTGGATGCGGATGTCATGTCTTTCTTTGACACCATCCCGCACAAACTCATTATGGATCTTGTTGCAGCCGAGATCGCTGATGGTAACATTCTAGGCCTCATCGAAAAGTTTCTCAAGTCAGGGGTTATGGAAGACGGTGTCCTGAAGCCGACGAAAGTGGGCACCCCACAAGGTGGGGTGATTTCTCCACTGTTGGCCAATATCGTCCTTAATCACCTGGATTGGCAGCTTCATGCCCAAGGGTTTAAGTTTGTCCGTTACGCTGATGATTTCATCGTAATGTGCAAATCCATTCCCCAGGCGGAAAAGGCTCTTGACTTCGTCCAGCGTGTAATCGAACAGGATTTGGAATTGAAACTCAGTCCCGAAAAGACAAAAATTGTCAAATTTAAAGAGGGATTTGAGTATCTGGGATTTTTCATCTCATTCCATTCTGCTCGCATTCGCCCAAGTTCAGAGGAGAAATTCAAGATGAAAATCAGAAAGTTAACTAGGCGATCCCACAATCTTGATGCCGAGGTCATCGAGAAACTTAACCGAGTGATACGCGGGACGGTTAACTTCTTCTCACCGCCGTTTTCCAAGACCATTACCCAGTTTACTCGTCTGGATGAATGGATCAGGAAACGCATTAGATGCATGAAATATAAGCGCATCTGGCATTCTGACAACTGGCGTTTGAAGAATAAGCATATTCACCGTCTCGGACTGCTAAGTTGTAGGGATCTCTGCCTGGCTGTCAAAGAACAATAGCGGCCCCCCCCTATTTGGGGCAATCATGCGGGAGCCGCCCGGTGCGGGAAAGCCGCACGCCGGTAAATATGGGGAATTAACCCCATTGCGACAACGGGGAGGGGCTGGCGAGAGCCTGCCCCTTACCCACTTGCAATGAAACCAAGTTAGGGACAATACGCATGAAATGAGATGTGGTAAAGGCAATCAAATTGTGTTAGAAACAACACTCTCTATGAAAATATCAAAGGTTTAGACCCCAGAGCAGCATAGAGAAAAATATCTATCCACCCGAACAAGAAAACTCCTGTCCCTTCTTAGGGCTAGAGGTAGGGTAGAACTTATGCAAAGGGCATGTGCAAAAATTGAAGGACAAAGGGAGAAAGAGCACTACACAGACCGGGCACAGACCAAAGGAGTCAAGACACTCCTTGGTGATCCCAAAAAAGCCATCATAAAACTTTCCATACCCATGATCGCGGCCATGTCGGCCCATACCATCTACAACCTAACCGATGCTATATGGGTATCTGGCAAAGGTCCCGAGTCGCTATCAGCGGTGGGTTTTACCTTTCCATTTCTCTTTTTGGCAATGGCAATAGCCAATGGTATCGGTATAGGGGGTGGTGCAGCTATATCCCGAAGGATAGGTGCAAGGGACAAAAAAGGCGCCGACAGTATCGCAGCCCACACCATTGTCATCATGTTGGTCTTTGTGGTCCTTTTCACTTTAGCCATGCTGCTCTTAGCAGAGTCTATGATTCGCATCATGGGTGCAGGTGCCGCTCTGGACCTGTCTGTGAGATATGCCAGAATCATGTTCTCCGGCACTATCTTCATATTCTTTATGCAAATCGCCATCGCCATACTCAGAAGTGAAGGGGACGCTAAGAGGGCAATGTATGCAATGGTTTCAGGTGCGGTTCTCAATATCATACTGGACCCGATCTTCATCTACTCCCTGGGGCTGGGCGTAGCTGGCGCCGCATTGGCAACAATATTATCGATGTTCGTTGTATCTCTTGTTACCTTTTATTGGTTGTTCATAGAAAGGAAGACATATGTCTCCTTCAGGTTCAAGGGTTTCAGGTTCGATAAGAATGCCCTTGTAGATATAGCAAAAGTAGGGTTTCCGGCCTCCGTATCGCAAATGTCCATGTCCTTGATGGCATTCGTGCTGACCACGATCGTTGCATCGGTAGGGGGCCCTGATGGGGTCGCAGTATACACCACGGGGTGGCGGTTGATCTCCCTTGCCATATTACCGATGCTGGGTGTTGCCAGCGCTGTTACTTCGGTTACAGGTGCAGCCTTTGGGGCCCAGGACTACAAAAAGGTGGAGATGTCCTACATGTATGCGTTAAAGGCGGGGGTTTTGGTCGAGAGCGTATTGGCATTAGTAACACTAATATTTGCGGGGCAGATAACATCGATATTTACATGGTCCGAAGAGTCAGCACGGATTATCAATGACCTGACCCTGTTCCTGCGAGTGCTCTGGCTGCTTTTGCCAACGGTGGCTTTCGGTATGCTTTCCTCAGCCATGTTCCAGGGGGCGGGAAAGGGACTCAACGCCCTTATCATGACCCTGGTCCGAACCCTTGTTTTCACTGTCCCTTTTGCATGGTTTCTTGGTGTCTTTCTGGATTGGGGATTATTGGGTGTATGGATAGGGATGGTGGCTGCGGGCCTTGCCTACATTCCTATCGCGTTCGGATGGGCGACCTGGTACATACGGAAGCTGAGGAAAAGGGAAGGGGCAAATCAGCAATTCAACTCAAAAACTCCGTGACACCTGTGATAGATAAAAATCAAAAGATAATTCTACTCCTTTTAGGTATCCAAATTGGTTTAAATGAAACCAAGGCCTTGCAGGAGACTCTGAAAAAGGGCCGGTATCTCCCCCTTAAAATGCCCGCCTATCCTGGTAGTACCATGAAATGTCAGTTTTCTGTAGTCAAAACTTCAAGACATTTCTTTCTCTGCCTCAAACATATCTTGTTCAGAATATTTCCATTTCGAGAAAAGGTTTTTAACCGTCAATGGGAGGCCAGGAAGAAAAGTCGAAGGTTGCTACCTTATGTTTTTCTTAATAGAGACGGTAACGACAAAGTTAAACGGTTCGATAAAAGTTGGAAAAGAGCTTGCAAAAAGGCCGGTATTGGTGTAAAACTTTTCCATGATTTTAGAATAACCACTGTCAGAAACATGGTTAGAGCTGGGATATCAGGCACAATCATAGAGGCAACTCTCGGAAGTTCCCGTGCCCCCGTAGCTCAGGCGGATAGAGCAAGGGATTCCTAATCCCTGTGCCGGGTGTTCGAGTCACCCCGGGGGCATCCTTTACCATCAAGGGTTTCAGCATTTTGGTTAGCCTTCTTTTTAATGCCAAAATCACCGATTGTAACTGTTTTTGTAACCTTTTGGGCCTTGAGATATGCTTCCTGCTTTTGTGCAGCCAACTTTAAATCAGCATCATTGACAATATTATAGCGCTCAAATACGCTCCTTGTCTTGTGTCCTGATACCATCATGGCTACTCTTTCAGGTATCCCGGCCCTTACCATATTCCTGATAGCTGTCCTTCTGAAGTCATGAAATAACCGCTTTCCGATACCAGCATCTTTACAGGCGCTTTTCCATGCCTTATCAAACCGCTTAACCTTATCGATTCCATCCCTATTAGGGAATACATAGGGGACGAGCTTTCCGCTTTTCTTTCTGCCTTCCCATTGACGATTAAAGACGTCTTTTAGCTCTTCATCAAGATAGACTGTCCGGCCTTCATCGGTCTTTGTGTCCCCTGTCTCAAGCCTGACGATACCCTGCTCACAGTCCACCTGGCCCCATGTCAAGTTACTTATCTCTGACACTCTCCATCCTGTCTTATAGGCAAAGGTAGCAAAGCCCTTGAGATAATCCGGTAAGGCATCCTTTAAGGCCAAATAGTCCCCATGTTCAAAGAATCCCTTGCGTATGTTGTTTTC
>JAUWXJ010000177.1 GCA_030616425.1 Desulfobacterales bacterium
GCCTTTTCTCCTGACTTCTGTATTGTCAGTATCGGCTTTCTCAAGGGGCTGTCTTTGGGGGTCTCCAGCAATAACAACTCAGGATAGCTTACAAGACCAGCCAGGATGTTGTTGAGGTCATGAGCCACCCCTCCTGCAAGGGTTCCGATGGCCTCCATCTTCTGGGCTCTTTCGAGTTGGGCCTGAAGGCGCTTGCGCTCGGTTGCGTCTCTGTCGAAGGCAAGGATATACTTATGGTTCTCGAGTTCAAGCAATCCTGCACTGAATTCAACAGGAAATACAGTTCCGTCCTTCTGTTGATGGCCAACTTCTGCCTTGATCCACTCACCTTGCAAAATACGCTGAATGCGGCCGGGGACTTCCTTTGCAGAATTAGGTGTGTCAAGATCTCTTATGTTTAGATCCATGAGCTCATCGACCGTATATCCATGCATATCTGCCGCTGCCGGATTGGCATCCACAATCTTGCCTGCCTCTGCACCTTCAGCTTCCATAATGAGAATTGCATCCCCAGCCTTTTCGAAAAGCATTCTATAGCGCGCCTCACTCTCCCTGAGTGCCTCTGCTGCCCGCTTGCGCTCGTGAATTTCTTTTTCCAGCTCTTCATTAGATTTTTCCAGTGAAAGGGTGCGATCCTTGACCTTCTCTCTTAGTCTCTTGTTAAACGTCAGCAAGATGAAGGCAGATAACCCGATGAGAACAAAGATAGATGCACCTGCTCCCCCTGCCCACCGAACCCAGGAGGGGATTTGCCGGACACTGATTTCCGATCCAAACCATTTTGTTGTTAATCTATCTACGGCTCCTTTTCCCTCAAGTGCAAACAGCCCCGAATTGATCATCTCTAAAAGCTGGCCGTTACCCTTTTTCACACCAATGACATAGTCCGTTTCCCAAAGTGGTCTTCCTACAATCTTGATCCCCTCAATCTTGTAATACCTTACGGTGTGTCTTATAGATAACTCACTACTAATAAAGGCTGTCACCTCTCGGTTAACCAATTTTTTGAGACCATCTGCCTCTCCATGAACAGGAATGACATTGAAACGTTCGTCCTTACTCAAGTATGAAAAATAGGGGGTTCCACTGACAGCAGCTATTGAAGTGCCATGGAGGTCTTCGAGGGAATGAATCGTGGCCGTCTCTTTTCGCACGGCCAGGACTGCATTATTTGTCGCTATTTTCTCTGAAAAATCAAAATCCCTTTCTCTCTCGGCAGTTTTCCCAAAACAAACAATGGCATCTGCTAAACCAGCAGCCACATCTGCTTGTGCTTTGCCCCAGTCTTGATAGAGCTTAATCTCACAGCGAAGATTTAGCTCTTTGCAAAGGGCATTAACCAGGTCAACAGAAAACCCGTCTGGTTTTCCGTGCTCGTTCAGGAAGCTAAATGGTAACCAATTGGCATCTCCGGTGAATCTTATTATCTTGTCCGGCGGGAGTTCCTTATTTTCGCCAAAAGTCGTTGAGGTTAGCGATAATAGCCCGGCGATGAGGAATAGCAGGAAAATTATTAGGCCAGCTTTAGTCGTATAGAACAATTGGGCATCATTAAAAATACTTTTTAGTTTCATAGTATTTCACCTATTTCCTTTCTCCTAAAGAAGGCATGAGCCTTATTCTCTGCCCCTTTGCGGCCTTTATAGTTGACTCAAGAAACGAAAAAGGAGCCAGCCCTACATATCTTTGATAGCATATCGGATCTAAATAGTCATTTCAACTTTTTCCTTCTCCCCAGGGTGGGTTTGAATTTATCACCCCCACACTGCCCGCCCCCTTGGAGGGGAGGTTTTGGGAGGGGGTGAAAAAGGAGCAAAAAGAAATGACACAAGAACAAGGTTTGGTTGCCAGCATCAGAGAAGATGGTTGGGCCCGGGTGGTCACCGAGAGAAGGGATCATCAATGGCTATCGATCCGGTTTGCAGAATGGTGGTGAACCCTGCTGAGGCACCAGCGAGTTTTATTTATGGAGATAAGGTCTACTACTTCTGCCACCCTAACTGTCGAGAATCTTTTGAGAAAGATCCGGAGAGTCACTTATGAGAGAATCCCTCTCAAAACAGTATGGCACTCGGCCAATGTCCACCTGTTCCAGCGCCATGAGTATCTCTTGGCCCATCCCCCCTGGCAGCAATCATCACTGAGAGAACCAACATGGGCGTCAATAGCCGAGGTTTGACCCTGATTTCTCACTTGGTGAAACAGCTTCAATGATCACCGCCCCAGAGGACGTTCGATAGCGATATTACAGCTGGATACATTTTACCCACCAGGATACGCCTCGAGAGCCAAACCTGGATACTTTTTATCCTTTCTCTGATGTTCTCCTAAACGAGAATGGTTATTCTATTAACAACTAAGAGGAATAAATCAAGGAAAACTAAATAGTTAAGCTTTCAATACCACAGTGTGGCACAGGTCTTGCTAAACATGAATGGAAAAAAAGATAAAAGCTATTAAATCCCAGGGCAAGCCCTGGAGCCGATTACAGTTGGTAACCCCGCTGCAAGCGGTCAGGGTATTAAAAATTTAAAAATAAAGGAGTACATCATGAACAAGAAGAGAAATAGGTTGAGAAAAACATATATCGTCGCCTGGACTTTGTCTTGCGTGATTGCCGGCTTTATTGCTGCCACAATGCTCTATCCGGTTTCAGCGCCGGAGGCCCAAACCAGCTCAATTCTGCCAACTGCCCCCGGATCTTTTTCACAGCTGGCCAAAAAGGCCAGTCCTTCGGTGGTGAACATCAGCACAGTAAAAGTTATTAAGGGGCGAGGAAGGGCCCCTTTACCTTTTGGTCCTAATGACCCCTTTAGCGACTTCTTTGAGCGGTTTTTCAGAGACCGGATCCCAAGAGATTTCACGCAGCAAAGTCTTGGAACCGGTTTTATCATCGATGAGGATGGCTTCATCTTAACCAACAATCATGTGGTGGAAAAGACCGATGAAATCAAGGTCACATTGGCAGACAAAAGAGAGTTTACGGCCAAAATCATTGGCCGCGATCCAAAGACCGATCTTGCCCTCATCCGTATCGAACCGGACAGCCCACTAAAGCCCCTACCCCTCGGTGATTCGGAGAAGCTCGAGGTGGGGGACTGGGTTTTAGCCATTGGAAATCCTTTCGGCCTGGGCAATACGGTAACGGCAGGCATTGTGAGCGCCAAGTACAGGCAAATCGGAGCAGGATCCTACGACAATTTCATCCAGACCGATGCATCCATCAACCCGGGAAACAGCGGGGGTCCTCTCTTGAACACAGCCGGAGAGGTGATCGGGATCAATACGGTCATCTTCTCTAAGAGTGGGGGTAGCGTGGGCATCGGGTTTGCCGTTCCCGTTAATATGGCCAAAGACCTCCTTCCTCAGCTAAAAAAAGGAAGAGTAGTGAGGGGCTGGCTGGGTGTCATGATCCAAGGGATTACGCCTGATCTGAAGAATAAACTCCACCTCAAAGATGAAAAGGGTGCCTTGGTTGGGGATGTACCGGCCGGAGGGCCGGCAGATAAGGCAGGCATCAAACGCGGGGATGTGATTGTCTCCTTCGATGGCAAGGAGATCAAGGAGGTGAAGGATCTCCCCTATATAGTGGCGTCAACGCCTGTGGGCAAAAACGTCAAGGTGGAGCTAGTTCGCAAGGGCCGAAAAACGAGTCTTCAGGTGAAGGTCGGAGAGCTCGAAGAGGAAGAAAAATCCCAAGCCGTTAGCAAAGCCCAAGCCAATCTTGGCCTGACCGTAAAGAAGATCACCCCCGAGCTTGCAAGAAATCTCGGCCTATCGGAAACAAGCGGCCTCATAGTGGTTCAGGTGGAAAACGATACTGCCGCTGCAAAAGCCGGTCTCAGGCCGGGGGATATAATCATTGAGATTGATCAGGTCCCCATCAAGGATCTTGAGGAGTTCCACAGTAAGATCCAGGATTACAAAAACGGAGATACCGTTCTCTTCCTGGTTAAGCGGAGGGGGAGCACGACCTACCTGACACTGAGGGTTCTGGGATAACCAACGGGGCTCTATTCCTGCTAGCCCCTCAAAGGGGCAAGATTATGAGCCCCCTAAAGGAAGCACGTAGCCCAGTGCATATTCAGCACAATATCCTGGGTCGGGCTCCTTGACATTGTAGAGGAGGGGTATATCCCCTCCAATTGGTACGCTTGACGGGCAGGGATAACCCCGCCCCTACGTTGCACGATGGCTTGTTGGCAGTGATCGGTACATCAATGTTGGCGCACATGAGATTGTGTCCAAACCTACTAATGCTACTGTCTCACACGGCCAAACCTTTCGCAGTCCCGGCTTTGCCGGGAGGGTTTACCAGTTTGATTATTAAACCGTTAATGTCTATTAAGGAAGTTAAGGGATGGTACCAAGTTTTATTATAACATTTAGAGAAGTATTAGAAGCCGCTTTAGTGGTTGGGATTATTTTGAGTTACCTTGTTAGAACAGAACAAACAAAATACAATAATGTTGTCTATATTGGCGTTATTTCCGGAATAGTCACCAGTATCATCGGTGCTTTATTATTCACCAGTATAGCTGGTGGATTTACTGGAAGAGCAGAAGAGATTTTTGAAGGAATTACAATGCTTGTTGGTGCGTT
>JAUWXJ010000060.1 GCA_030616425.1 Desulfobacterales bacterium
CAGCGTCCGCCGTATAATCGAGGAGATCATCAGTCATCTGAAAAGCAATCCCCGTGTGATGTCCATAGTCGGCCAATGCCTGCACCTGTTCCTCTGGCGCCTCTGAAAGCAAAGCCCCCACTTGACACGCCGCTCGAATCAGATAGGCCGTCTTGCGCCTGATCATCTCCATATAGTCTCTTTCATCTATAGCGAGATCTCCGCGGTGCAACAGTTGGTGTATCTCTCCTTCCGACATTTGAGCCGCTGTATGGGCAAGGACGTCGATAATTGAAGTGGAATTGGTTTGTATTGCAATGCCCATGGAGCGGGCCAGCAGAAAGTCTCCTACCAAAACCGTGGCCGGATTTCCCCAGATCGAATGGGCTACAGGGTTGCCGCGTCGGACATCGGCGCCATCAACCAGGTCGTCATGAAGTAGCGTGGCTACATGAAGGTACTCAAACACAACTGACAGGGTCTTGTCATAGTCTCCTTTGTAGCCGCAAAGTCGTGCCGAAAGGACCATAAGGAGCGGGCGTATCCTCTTGCCGCCGCTGAACATTATATACTTGGCTACATGAGAAACCAAGGGAAGATAGGGTTTGAGGTTCTGGGTAAGGGCAGCCTCAATTTCAACCAGGTCTTTACGGACCGATTCCAGTATCTGTTCCTTCAAGCCCCTCATACGATCACTCCTATAAGGTCATATTCCCGGGCCTCAGTAATCTGCACATGAACGAAATCGCCCGGCTTGGCAACCCCCTTGTTGATATACACCACCCCATCGATCTCAAGGGATTGAAAGTAGGTTCTCCCTTTCAAGAGAGCATCAGTCCGTTCTGCACCACCCTCCACAAGGACCTGGAGGGTCTTACCAACGTATTTATGATTCTTTTCCTTGGAAATCACAAGCTGTTGGGACATGATACAATCAAATCGATCCTGCTTTACAGTATCTGGCACATGATTCTTCAAGGCATTGGATGGAAGGTCCTTTTCGTTGGAATAAACAAAGGCGCCCAAATGATCAAATCTCACCCTTTCAGCCAGATCAAGGAGAGATTCGAAATCATCGTCGGACTCGCCCGGAAAACCCACCATGAATGTGGTGCGCAACGCGGCATCGGGCTTATTAAACCAGGCACACGTACGTGTAGGATACAAGCTAATAAGCCTATTTGTAAGTGGGTCAGGACGGTATGCCGAATATGGTGCCGTTGTAAAGCCTTTCACGCGATTATCAATGAGCTGACCTCAAAAAAAATGTCCCATGACGGCTTTCAAAGAACAAAGAGGCACGTCAGACCACTGTTGTTGTGGTGATTTGGGCAACAGCCCGTAAAGAGATGACCCCCCGGATCTTTGAGCCAAAAAACAAAGAGCAAGGCAATGTTGCCGCCTTGCTCCTTATTGCCATTGCTCATGGTCTGATCTCTGCTAGCTTTTTAGTTTTTTCAACTCGGCTGTTATAGCTGGAACCGCTTCAAAGAGGTCTTCCACGATACCGTAATCAGCCTTCTTAAAGATAGGTGCCTCCGGGTCCTTGTTGATGGCTACAATATATTTGGATGATCCCATGCCGGCCAGGTGCTGAATGGCCCCGGAGATGCCGCAAGCGATGTAAACGTTTGGAGAGACAACCTTTCCGGTCTGGCCCACCTGATCAGAATGAGGGCGCCAGCCTTCGTCTACTGCTGACCTTGACGCCCCTACCGTGCCACCCAAAAGCTCGGCCAGTTTTTCAATGACACTGTAGTCAGGGCCTCCCATACCTCGTCCACCTGACACGATAACATCCGCCTCGGTTAAATCTACTTTGGAGGCAGCCTCCAGCCGCTTTTCCACAACCCGTGTCTTCACGACACCTGGGCTTATTGCGACCTTTTCCACATCCCCTGCCTTTTGCGCCTCCACGATCTCCATAACATTAGAACGCACAGCTGACATCTGAGGTGTCCCTTCCAGGGCTACCTCAGCATGAACCTTGCCCCCGTACATAGGTCTTGTAGCAATGAGCTTCTCCCCGTCAAGCTTTAAGGCAATGCAATCTATGGCAAGGCCAACGCCCAGCCGTGCTGCCAGCCGCCCAGACAGGTCCTTGCCCTGGCTTGAAGCGCCCAACAGCAAAATCCTGGGATCATTATCCTTGACAATGTCAAAAAGCACGTTCGTGTAAGCGTCTGTGGTGTAGTCGACCAGGGCTGGATCATCACCCACCAAGATCTTGTCTGCACCGTATTTTCCCAGTTCTCCAGCAATCCCTTCCATGCCGGAACCAAGCACAGCCGCACTTACCGTTTCGCCAAGAGTGTCGGCCAACCGCCTCCCTTCACTCACAACTTCGTAGGCAATCTTGCGAAAGCTTCCGTCAACCTGCTCTGCAAATACCAAAACGCCCTGTGCCATATTGGTCTCTCCTTTTCACGTATATCGTCTATGGGTTGCGCTGCTCGTCACGTCTATCGGTTGCGTCATTTCTTAAACCGTTTGACGTAGGCCGAACACCGCAACGAGCTGCGCCCGCCTGCTAACGCCTGAGCGTAGTGATGGCGGGCAGGCAACCGCAACCGTTTGACGAATTCCGATATAGTATAGGAATTTCCTTTTTTAAGCGGCGTAGCCGCGTTGTATAAAATCGCGACGCGATTTTATAAGTTCAAATAATCTTCGCCTCTTCTCTGAGTAATCTTACAAGCTCAGTTGCCTTGTCCTCCACTGTTTCACCCTCAATGATCCGTCCAGGTGACCTCTCTGGCGGGAAAAACAAATTCTTCACTCGACACCCTGACTTAGCCTCCCCGACTTCACTCGGATCTATCCCAAGATCGGCCAGCGTCTTTTTGACCAAGGGCTTCTTCTTCGCCTTCATGATGCCCGGAAGTGAGGCATATCTAGGTTCATTGATCCCTTTCTGGGTCGTAAAAAGGGCAGGAAGATCAGCCTCGACAACCACAATCCCTCCCTCAACTGTGCGTTCACACCTGATCTTGCCGTCAACAATCTCCTGCTTAATAACCAAGGAAACTTGGGCAATGCCAAGTAGCTCCGCAACAGCAGCTGGAACCTGATAGCCATCATCATCCACAGCCCGCTGACCTGCTATGACGAGATCATATCCAGTCTCCTTTAAGGCAGCAGCTAGCACCTTGGCTATGCCGAGCGCGTCGCTCCCTTGGGTGGCCGGATCGTCAATCAAGATCCCTTCATCTGCACCCATGGCCAATCCAGTGCGGATAGACTCCACGGCTCGCTCAGGTCCCATGGTAAGGATTGTGACCTTGCCGCTATGCTTCTCTTTGATTCGAAGCGCCTCTTCAACAGCAAACTCGTCATATGGGTTGATGACCCATTTGACATCTTCTGTCTTGATAGAGATCTTGTCGTCGCCAATCTGGATCAAAGTCTCTGTATCAGGTACCTGCTTAAGTAAAACAACAATATCCACCTTCTAACTCCTTTCTCATACTTTGTCATTGGTCGTTCGTCATTGGTCATTGGTAGATAATAGTTCACTATCCGGGGCAAGGAATATCCCTGAACGGAGGCATCCAGCCATTTCCACCGACGATAACAGCATACCTGGTAAAGGCATTGGAGGCCGAAGTGACGGGATGTTCCTTGCCCCGTGAACTGTTACATTGGTAGTTTGTTCATTGTCTGATTTTCGATCAACCCACGTAGCACAAAAAATAAAAAAAAGTCAAGGTATTCACTCGCCTATGTGTCTTGATCGTTATTCGTTATCCAATTACACCATTCACAATTCACGATTGACCAATGACCAGTGACTAATGACGGTTCACGATTCCAGGCGACAATGCACAACATCGCCCGCTATAACCCGGTGCAGATGACCCGTTTTGTCTCTAACCAAGAGTGTGCCGTCTGGTTCCAAAGCTTCAGCTACACCGACAAGCCTCTTTTCCTGGAGAAACACCTCAACCACCCTTCCCAGCGTCGTTTCAAACTCACACCAGGTTTCAAGGATGGTCTCAGACGGCCCTGTACAGAAAAGATCGTACCATTGCTCCAGTTGGTGCAGCAGTGTTTGAAGAAGATGGATCCGGGAAACTGGTTTGCCAAGACTGATTCGAAGGGAAGTGGCCAGGTTTCTGACAGATATTGGAAACTCGTCCGGTTCCGTGTTCACATTTATGCCGATGCCAAGAATAGCAAAGTCGGTTCGCTCCTTGTCGAAGACAGCCTTTGTTAGAATACCCCCTGCCTTCCGATCGGCAATCAGGACATCATTGGGCCATTTGAGTTGAGGCCTCACCCCGGTCTGCTCGATTGCTGAAGCCACAGCTACGCCTGCGGTTAACGTGAGTCTTGAAAGCCAGGCCGGGGGGCAACTAGGCCTTAAGATAACAGAAAAATAAAGTCCGCTTCCTGGAGGGGAGAACCAGGAACGCCCCAGGCGACCCTCCCCTTTGCTCTGGAAATCAGCTATCACCAATGTCCCTTCTGGAGCCCCCTGACGAGCCATACGATCCGCCTCTGTATTAGTTGACTCAACTACATCGAGGCAACGGATAACCCGTTGGCCAAGCCATCGAGTCCTGAGGCCTTCTTTTATGGCATGTGCGGAAAGCCTGTTTGACGGGCATTGACTCATGAGTTTTGAACTAATTCTGCGGCCTTTTATTTCCTTGACATCGCAAGGGATTTAGTTATATTTATTACATATATCACACTTTGATATGTCATTCTATGCCTCTTCAAAAGAGGGTCATTAATAAAAGAGGACCTTAAATGTCTGAAGCTGATTACTATAAGATTCTAGGTGTTAACAGAAACGCTAGCGAGAGTGAAATCAAGAAGGTTTATCGCAAGCTCGCTATGAAATATCATCCTGATCGCACCAAAGGGGATAAGTCGGCCGAAGAAATGTTCAAGAAAATCAGCGAGGCTTATGCTGTTTTGAGCGACAAAGAAAAACGTAAGCAGTACGATACCTTTGGCGCCTCTGGTTTCCGCCAGCGTTACTCACAGGAGGATATATTCAGGGGCTTCAATTTCGGCGACATCTTCAGGGAGTTTGGCTTCGACGACACTAGCTTCGCAAATATGTTTATGGGCGGCGCTGGCCGTGGTCGAAGATTTGCGTTTGGTTCTGGAGGTGACCCTTTCGGTGCCTTCACAGCAGGCCAACGGGCTCAAGTAAAAGGATCGGACCTTTTGTACGAGCTCCCGCTGACTCTCCAGGAAGTGCTGAACGGCACAACCAAGGCTATTGCCATAGAGCAAGATGGTCGACAGCAAAAGATTAACGTGAAAATCCCTAAAGGGATGATAACCGGGAAAAAACTCCGACTGGCTGGCAAGGGCCAGCCGGGCGCCTTTGGTGGACCGCCCGGAGACCTGTACATCCAGACCAACGTACTTGATGATCCCGTCTTCAGTCTGGTAGGCCATGACCTTTACATCGACCGTGAGATCAAGTTAACCGAGGCCCTCTTGGGGATACAGATACAAATCCCAACCCTGGATGGAAGGAACTTGAACCTGAAAATACCCCCTGGGACCCAGCATCAAACCAAGATGCGTATGAAGGGATACGGCCTTCCTGAAATGAAAAAGCGACAGAGGGGGGACCTATATGCACGCATCCTAGTCAAGACCCCCAAGCGTCTGAAAAAGAAACAGAAGGCCCTAATTCAGGAACTCGCAGAGACTGGACTGTAAAGGTCAATCTATGGAAGAAATGATCCCGGTGTTGTCCGGGTCTGAAATTGCGCAAAAGGTGAAGGCCCTTTCACACCAGATATCAAAGGACTATGCTGAAAAAGATCTTTGCATAATAGGCGTTCTGAACGGTGTTTTTGTCTTCTTGGCTGACCTGGTGCGAGAGCTCACCATTCCTGTCCAGATCGATTTTGTCCGCGTGGTCAGTTACGGCTCCGGGACCGTGTCTTCCGGAAACGTCCAGATAACCAAAGAGATTGAGCTCGATGTGAAAGATCGAGATGTCCTTATAGTTGAAGACATAGTAGATTCTGGCCTGACTATTGCCTTTCTACTGGAGTATTTGAAACGATTTCATCCAAAATCCGTCAAGGTGTGTGCCTTTGTCGACAAGACCGAACGTCGCCAAGTGGAGGTGCCTATCGACTATGTTGGGCATGTGGTTGAGAGTGGGTTTTTGATCGGATATGGTCTTGACCTTGATCAGAAATATCGTGAGGTACCGGGAATCTATCGTTTAAAACTATAAACGAAAGGGGTTACCATGATCCTAACCTGCGAAAACTGCAATGCAAGGTTCAACTTCGATGAAAATCTGATCAAGGAATCAGGCTCCAAGGTCAGATGTTCCAAGTGCAGTCACATATTTACTGTGTATAAACCTGCCCCGGCCGAAGAACCTGAGCCCGTCCTTGAACCGGAGGAAGCCTTTGAGGAGGCTCCAGAGCTTGGCCTGGAAGAGACTGAAGAAAAACTAGATGAAGAGCCGGCTGTTGAAGAACCTGCCCCAGTTGAAGAAGAGATTGCACTAGAGGAAGCACCAGAAGTAGAGGAAGCCCTTGAGGAGCCCCCAGAGCTGGACCTGGAAGAGCCTGAAGAAGAACCAGCCGAAGAAGAAATTAGCCTTGAAGAACTTACACTCGATGAAGAGCCGGCTGTTGAAGAACCGGCGCCGGTTGAAGAAGAGATTGCACTAGAGGCTGAAGAGGAAGCACCTGAGGAGCCTTCAGAGCTTGGTCTGGAAGAGCCTGAAGAAGAACCAGCCGAAGAAGAAATTAGCCTTGAAGAACTTACACTCGATGAAGAACCGGCTGTTGAAGAACCTGCGCCGATTGAAGAAGAGATTGCACTAGAAGAAGCACCGGAAGCTGTGGAAGAAGTCCCTGAAGAGGCTCCAGCCGAGGAAATAACCGAACCTGTTGAAGAGGCCGATGAAGAGGCTCTGGAGGCTGACCTGGAAGAGCCTGAGGAAGAACCAATTGAAGAAGAGATTGCTGCTGAAGCACCTAGCGTAGAAGAAGAGGTCCCGGCAGAGGAAGCGGAACCGGAAACAGAAGTAAGGGAAGAGCCCGAGGAGGCCGTTTCCGAGGAACCCGTGGAAGAGCCTGAAGAAGAGGTAGAGGAAAAACCGATGCCTCCACCAGTGGTCGAGAAAGAACCAGCGTGGAGGCGTATCAGCACACCGGTAATGATCGGGCTGGTATTGGTACTTTTGGCAGGGGGGGCTTTTGGTGCATACGCTCTTTTGAGAAGTTTTGACGTCAAGATACCATTTTTGGAGTCCCTCACGGGCGCGCCAGAATCCACGTTTGTTGAACCTGGGAACCTCCATATAACTCTTGTTGCACATCTAATAAAGGGGGAATTTGTCGAAAACAGTGCAGTTGGAAGCCTCTTTGTCATTAAAGGAAAGGTCAGAAACGATTATCCGGAAGCCCGGAATTTCATCATGGTAAAAGGGATTATCTACACAAAGGATGGGAAGCCTGTCCAAAAGAAGAAGATCTACTGCGGCAATCTCTTGTCAGATAGTGACTTGCAGGCCCTGGATAAAGCAACTATAGACAAGAAATTGCGAAACAAATTCGGGGACGAAAGGTCTAATTTCAAAATCCCATCTGGCAAGGTGGTTCCCTTTGTGGTTGTATTTTCTGATCTGCCTCAGGAGCTGGGAGAGTTTAGCGTTGAGGTAGTGAGTTCGGCTCCGGCATAATAGAATAAACAAAGATCGAGTGGCCAATATGGGCCGTCGGCCTGTGGGTGTGAAGCCATTCAAAGGCACCGGGTTTGATGGATACTGGGCGGTCTCCATAAGTAATTACGTATGGTAGCCCGTACAAGTAACTGGCACTCACGGCGATCTCTCCAGATTCCGGGCGTTCTCCGACGAGACGGTAGCGTATCCCATAAATTCCTGGATCCACATGGCCAAAATAGGCCAACCCAAGTTCATCTATCCCTTCCTTGTCAACGTAGTTTTTCAGTCTTTTCAAGTCCTGACCCCAGTCCAGATTTGAGTCGAGAAGGTGACGGTAACCTTTGCTGGGCCCGCCTGCCAAGGCATTGAAATAGGCCAGGTAATCCGGGAAAATCGAAACAGAAGAAAGCACATATCCGACCAGGATGACTCCTGCGCTCCAGCGTAGCACGGATTTGGTAAAGTTTAGCTGGCTGAGTCGGCCCAGCCAGACAAAAAGGAATGGAAAGATCGGCAGAACATATCGCAACCCCACATTGATCTGGTTAAAAAAGGAAAAAACGAATAGCACTGTAAGAACGGGAAGGATCAAAAAGGCGTCCGCCTGCGCGACCCGCCTCCGTTTTAATGCCCACCAGATAGAGATCAAGATTCCAATATGCAGCGGAATCGGGGTCTTTACAACAAATGCATAGAAGAAATAATACCACCATCCCCTGTTTGAGAGTCTGCCCCTCAGATAATTCAAAAAAACACCTTGCTCGGCGTCAAGCTTCTGTTGATCAAGGCCTTGAATATATGCTGCGGGAAGAGGAATCGGGATGCTGTTCAAGGGGGACGCGGCCAGTCTTTTGTAGAATTGACTCTCATGAGGTATCGATTTCAATCTCTTCATAGTCCCCTGAAAGCCATAGCCAAGGTTGGTAATAAAGAGGGCTACCAAAATCACCAAGACAAGACGTACACCACCGTCACAGAGACATCTTAGGAAACCCGATCTAAGCTTGTTGAACACAGAAAGGAGTGCCCCTCTTTCCTCCTGTTTTCTTCTCCAAGCAGATAGAATCAACAGCAAACCAAGAATGGGAACAAGTAAAAGAGCTGTAAACTTGCTCAACAGAGCAAGACCAAAACATATGCCAGCGCCAATCGAGTCCTTGTGTCTCAGGTGCTGAAAAGACCGCCAGTAGTAGTATATAGTCATAAACATAAAACAGGTACACCCCACGTCCGTCGTGACCAGCCGGGCGTGGGCCAGAATATTGGGGCTGAACGTGTAAAGGACAAGACTAAGGAGCCCTCCCTTGGGACCGTAGAGTTCCTTGGCCCAGCGAAACACATACCACCCAAGAAGCAGAGCCAGGAGTACAGCAGGGAGCCTCCCAATGAAAAATATAGAATCGTAGGAAGCTGCATTTTCCCTCATGAAATGCGTGCCAAAGACCCAAGGGCGCCAGTCACCCCGATCAGCATACGATTGGATAGGGTCCATTGAAATGTCCATGGCCAAAAGAGGAAGGGAGCAGAGGAGTTTGATTAGGGGCGGATTCTTTCCGTAGAGGGAAAAATCTCCAGTCTTCCAGTAGTAGTAGCCAGCCGGCAAGTGGGCAAACTCATCCACGGTGGGGGATTTTACCCTTAGGCTGAGCAAACAGCTCAAGGCCATGATCCCCAGAAGGATGGGAACAGCCAGCGTGGTCTTGTTCTTGTTGATATTCACCTTAGATCACTTTAGGCACCTCAGTCCACTTTAGGCACTTTCATCTCTTCCAGATCCGGGTCTGTTCTAGCCTTTTTCTCATACTCGGGATTCAGCTGAAAAGCTTTTCCGAGCGCCTTGTGGGCTTCTTCGAGCCAGCCATACCTGGCATAGGCACATGCCAGGTTGTAATAGGCTTCGGCCAGGTCAGGCTGGCGTGCAATCGCCTCCTGATAGACCTGAATAGCCTTATAGTACTGGCCCTTGCTGTGATAGGCAATCCCTTTACCGACAAGGGCCTGCACAAAGTCAGGACGCAGGGACAGGACTCTGTCAAAAGTTTCGAGGGCCTCCTCAAATCGCCCTATCTTGATGTAGCTTTTCCCGAGATTCTCATAGGCCATAAGAAATTCAGGGTCTGCCTCCAGGACCTTCTGGTAGGCTGCTACTGCCTTGTCGAATTGACCCTGCTTGACCAAGGCGTTTCCCGTGTTGTAAAGGGCCGGCGCGTACCGAGGATCTATCTCAAGGGCCTCTTCATAGTATGCTATTGCTTTGTCATAGTTGCCTGCTTCAGCGGCAATAACGCCAAGATCTGTCAGAGGAGCCTTAAAGGTGCCGGTTTCATCAACCACCTTCCAGTTAACTACCAAACCGATTGCCACCACAGGAACCAAGCCAAGGATAATCTTCTTGAAGGCTCTCGCTTGCACAGCATGAGAGGCCCGCGCCAGGGTATACCCTGCAAAGATGATCAGGGCCGGGACAATAGGGAGCCGATAGCGAGAGGCCATATGAAACGGGACTATGGAAGCCATGTAACCAAATATGAAGATGATGAAGAGCCAGGTGCCGGGAGGTTTTCGAGCAAGGAACAGGCCAAAAAGCCCCAGGGGGGCTATGATTCCAAAACCGAGAAAAAGGATGCGCAAGATCAGGACTTTATGCCGTACAAAGTAATAGTTGTAGTTGTCCGGAATCTCAAAACGGTTCCAAAACATGGCCGTCTTCCCGAGAAGAAGCTTCAGGGCCTTCCCCGGATGTGTCTGAATAAACAGGATCCCTTCTTTGAACCAGTAACTGGAAATCTCAGATGGCTTCATGAACTTACGCTTGGTTCGGCGCAGGGCTTCTGCTCTAAAATCTTCCTCTTCATACTTAGGATTAAGACGGATGCGAGACGGATTCTCAAAAAAACCGCTGGCCCTGGGATTGTTGCCAATGTAGAAATTCTGCCCCGCCTGAGAGGTGGTCAACACAAAATCGTGGCCCACAACATAATTGCGAATCGTCACAGGAACAATGAACAGTGCACTCCCTGCAACCAGTGCTCCAACCGCCCCGAAAATCCTTTGCGGTGAGTGAGTTTTTAGGACGATCACCATCCATAGGATAATGAAGGGGAGAAGTAGAACCAGGTTTCCTCGGGTGAGAATCGAACACCCCAGAGCTGCGCCGGAAAGAAACCATCCATACCACACACGCCTTTGAAGGCTCCAGATCAGTCCAAGAAGCGCAAGGTCCATAACAAAGATGCTGATTCCATCCTTTCCTATAGCCCCCTCGTAAAAGACTAGGATGCCGTAGCCTGCCATCAAAGCCCCTGACCATATGGCCGTCTTTCTGTCAAACAGCTTTCGTGCTATCCAGGCAACCATCACACAGTTGAAGGCCCCGAGAATTAATTGAATCAGCCGCACCAAGTTCAGGTGATGCGCGGCGAAGCTCTTGTACAAAACGGCCAGAAAATACGGGTATAGAGGCGCCTGATAGAATACTTTATCACCTAGCCAATCACCGCTCGCAATAGCCCTTGCGAGGCGATCATAGGAGGCAGCATCCAGGCTCAGGTGGTGTGTGAAGGGGAATGACTGAATCTGGGCTAGATATATCAAACGGACCGCCAAAGCGACTGAGAAGAGAAGAACAGCCATGTGGCGGTCAGACCAAGTGAACGTATTGGAAGGTTTACTGGTAGTCATTGGAGCAATCGGTTTCGGCCAAATATCTCAAGTTCCCAAACTTATTTTGGAGTATTGGAGCGTTGGTTGGCCCATCACTCCGTCTTCTCCAATTCCGGCGAAGCGCCAAGACTTTTATTGAGACCTTTATCAGATGGTTTCCATCTTCGATATCTAAAGAGGGTCCATACTGCAATCAGACCATCAGTCCAACGGATCTTCTTCCCCTCTTCTCTCGAGC
>JAUWXJ010000027.1 GCA_030616425.1 Desulfobacterales bacterium
GGATTCTTCCGGCTCTGCGGGCTGGTCCTGGCCGTGCTGAGTCTCTTGTTCCTGTTAAATGGACACCCGTTCAAGAGTATTCGCTATGATCCTTATGACGGGGATCCCGGGATTGGACCGTATCAGGATCTAATCGATTATATAGGTGAAAATGGGGGGATGACCTTCTGGGTCATGCCGGATTCTGCTTCCCATCAATCTCTTCCACCTATCACACTCGATACCAAGCCCCATCCAGAGGATTTGCTCCTTTCACACGGATATACAGGCTTTGAAGTCTTGTATGGTGATGTAATGGGCGCTGAACGGCCGGGGAATGTCTGGGACCAGGTACTGGCGGCTTACTGCCGTGGTGAAAGAACAACACCAGTCTTCGGCATCAGCGGGTCTAATTATTATTTTGAAGGAAAGTCCGAGATGAAAATGGAGTATTTCCAGACCATATTTCTCTTGGAGAAAAAGACAAAGGTTCAAGTGTACGAAGCCCTTCGCAGTGGAAGGGTATATGCGCTCAGGCAACTAAAAGGGGCAAGACTCCGTCTTGATGAATTCTCTGTGGATGGTCCAAATTCTAAGAAAAGCTTTTCGGGCGAGATTGCTAGCGTACTTGGCAACGACCCACCAAAAGTCTTTTGCTCCATCACAACAGAGGACAATTCGTCTCGTCAGGTCGAGTTGAAAATAATTTCGGATGGTAAGATCATTAAGACCGTAAACGGGAGGACACCGCTGAAGGTAGGATTTGTGGACAACGAACGCAAGGGGGTAGGGCGAATCTATTACCGCGTGGAGATAAATGATGGATTTGGCAATCGGATCATTTCGAATCCAATTTTCGTAACGTTTACATAAGATATATTATCAGACGTACTATATGGGTGGAACCTGCCTATTACACGCCATAGAGCAAGTTATCCCCCCTTCTCCTGGTCTTCCTTGGATCCGCCCTTCCGACCCATGATCCGTTTTGCACCTCTCTTCACAGCCCTCTTGACCATCTTTTCTGCTTTTGCCCCCATGACCCGTCCCTCTGATTCCAAATTGTTACCATCCACGAGCCTTCCCAGCAGACCATAGCGCTTTTCAACAAGATGTTTTCCGATGATCCCGAGTCCGGTGCCGATCTTGCCCCCTATGCCAAGCTGTTCTTCTTTTGTTACAGCCTCTTTCTCAAGGGCATCGTGAAGCCGCTCAACCTGTTCGCCCAGGGCCTTTCCGAGCTTCTTCCCGGCCTGCGCGCCCTTTCTATCCCCATCTTTTTTTGATAGCCCTTGGCCGAGGCGACTACCCACTTGTTCGCCCAGGGATTCCAATTCCTTCTTCATTTGTTTCTTTAACATTGCAAGCTTTCCCTTTAATTTATAAGGAGAAATTCTCCGTGTTTATTACCAAAGCCTTGGTGTTAAGCGACTCAGGGTATTCTGGCTGCTACAATGGAAAAGACCTTGTCCATGTCCTGGGTTATAGGCTATTACTAAGGGGAGCATATAATAGTTTACATTCAAACAGTCTGTTACCAAAACAGCTTGGCATCTGATAGCCGGGTGAAAGCATTGAGACCTTTGAAAAAGTACTTTGAACGACCATCATGAACTTTTTTGGGGTACCCATCTGGGCCAATCCTGAACTGTTTGAGGCCGTTAGGCCGAGTTTGAGCGCAAAGCTTCACTCCGCTTTGCTCCGTGTTAGGATTTAGTGAGCAAGCCCGTAGATGGGTCAAAAAGTTCATGTAAATAAGTGAAAAGGAGTTTTGTAAAGGTCTCGCATTATTTATTGCAAACAATATTATGCTCCCCTCAATAAGTCTTTGATTTCATAATAATCTAACATGAATGAAGAGATTTTGCCACTGGAAAAAGAGATTGTCGGTAATCTCAGCCTATGGTATACACCTCTCTCATGAATACAGACTTTCCCTCCCCGGAACGGCGCATATACACGATCAGCGAGCTCACAGAGGCGATCAAGTCCCTCCTTGAAAGCACCTATCCCTTTGTGTGGGTTGTAGGCGAGGTCTCAAATCTTCGAGTCCCAGCTTCCGGTCACTTCTACTTCACGTTGAAGGATTCCAGAGCACAGATCAGTGCTGTAATGTTTCGGGCCCAAAACCAGTATCTTAAGTTTAGGCTGGAGGACGGGCTCTCTGTTATCGCAATGGGGCGTCTCAATGTCTACGAGCCCAAAGGGATCTACCAGATTATCATAGAGTATCTGGAGCCTGAAGGCGTTGGTGTCCTGCAGTTGGCCTTTGAGCAGCTCAAGGCAAGGCTTGCCGGCGAAGGGCTGTTTGATGAAGAACACAAGCGCCCCCTCCCCTTCTTACCGCAGAGGATTGCCGTTGTAACCTCCCCTACTGGTGCCGTTATCCGTGATATTTTGAATGTAGTCATTCGAAGGTATCCCAATGTAGCTATTGAGATTGCACCGGTCAGGGTTCAAGGAGAATGGGCTGCAGAAGAGATCGCCGAAGCCATCTACTTGCTAAACGAACGAGATGTTGCCGATATCATTGTGGTGGCCCGAGGAGGAGGTTCTCTGGAAGATCTGCAGGCCTTTAACTCAGAAGTAGTAGCCAGAGCTATTTTTTCCTCTCATATCCCCGTGGTTTCGGCCGTGGGACACGAAACAGACTTTACCATTGCTGATTTTACGGCCGATGTGCGTGCGCCAACCCCCTCTGCTGCGGCTGAATTGATTGTACCGGTCAAAGAAGAACTGTTGAGGCTAATAGCAGGGCACACGGGCGCCTTGAAAACCGCAATGATTCAAAGACTCCGGCTTTTAGGGGAACGGAGTCTTCAGCTCTCATCGCGCCTTGTCCATCCCGGCAGGCAGATTGCCGACTATCGACTGCGCCTTGACGATGCCTTTGAGAGAATCGTGCGAGGGTTCTCGAGGCGATTGGGTGAGATGAGAGATCGTCTACATGCAACCCGAGGGCGACTAGGCCGTAGCAGCCCCCAGATTATGGTCGAAGATCTTCATATATTACTCAAACATTATCGCCAAACCCTTCTTTTTTCAATGCAATTTTGTTTGCAGTCAAAGGAAGGTGCACTCTGTGCTACAATAGCCAGGTTGAACGCCTTGAGCCCCATGGCGATCTTGGAACGGGGCTACAGCGTGACACGCGCGTTGCCGGATTACGCCCTTGTCAAAGATGTTCAACGGGTGAGTGTGGGACAGCACGTGGAGGTGACTCTTTCACGAGGAGCGATGGTGTGCCGGATAGAGAGGAAGAAAGAGGATGGCAAAGCAAACATTTGAGAATGCTATTAAGCGTCTGGAAGCCATTGTGCAGGAGCTGGAAAGTGGAGACCTTGCCCTGGATGATGCCTTGAAGAAGTTTCAAGAGGGTGTAAAGCTGTCAAAGTTCTGCTCAAAAAAGCTGGATGAAACCGAAAAAAAGATCTCCATACTTCTCAAGGATGAGGAAGGGGGCGTTAGAGCAGAACCCTTCTCACCAGAAGACAGTGAAGACATTTGACTTAGAAACCTACCTGAAGGGCAAACAGCAAAAGGTCAACGCTGCACTGGTGAAACTATGGGAAGATGCACACACACCCCCTACCCCACTCATCCCGGCGATGCAATATTCTCTTCTGGGGGAAGGAAAGCGTCTCCGTCCTATACTGTGTATTGCGGCTTGCGAGGCCGTAGGAGGCCGTGAAGCCGAAGTTATGCCTGCCGCATGCGCTCTTGAGCTCATCCATACATATTCCTTGATCCATGATGACCTTCCAGCCATGGACGATGACGACTTCCGTCGTGCCAGACCGACATGTCATAAGGCATTTGATGAGGCAACGGCCATATTAGCAGGAGACGCCCTGCTCACGGCTGCCTTTGAGGCCCTGGCAGATGCAGGGCGCCGGGAAAGGCGTGAAACCTTGAAATGGCTTGAGGCCATCTATCTCATTGCTCGCGCTGCCGGCTGCTTTGGTATGGTACAAGGCCAGATGATGGATGTCTCTTCAGAGGGAAAGGTGATCAGCTTGGAAGAGCTTAAGGAGCTTCAGCAGCTTAAGACCGGGGCTCTCATTGAGGCTTCTGTACGAACAGGGGCACTCCTGGGTGGAGGGAGCTCACAAGAAATGGCTGCTCTGGGGGTTTATGGCCGACATATCGGCCTTGCCTTTCAGGTGGCTGACGATATACTCAACGTTGAAGGAAAACCCGAAATGCTCGGTAAACCTGTTGGAAGTGATCAGGCCCTTCAAAAAGCGACTGGTGCCTCTTTAATGGGACTGGAACAGGCTAAGGCCCGCGCTGCTGAACTGATAGATAGCGCCTTGGAAGAGATCAAGATCTTTGGTACAAAAAAGGAGCCCCTTGCTGCCCTGGCACGCTATGTTATTGAAAGAGAGAAATAAGTTGGAATTGAAGCAATAACCCCAGAAAAACCTGGTGCTTTTCAGGATCTTAACGCATAACCTGGGATAGGTAAGTCAGGGGTCGGGGTGTTTCTTGGAACGGCTTGGCGGAAACCTTTAGTTTTTGCGGGAGTTAGCTTTGGGGGAAACCGCAGCCACCGAAGTGAAACGAAGGTGGAATGCGGAGGGGGCAAAGCATCCCCCAATGCTAAGTCCCTGCAAAAACAAAGGTTGGAGACATCTAAGTGAAAAGGAATACCCCGACCCCTCAGGTAAGTAGCGTGAAATATTTGAATAGAATTGATTCTCCAGAAGACGTTAAACGTTTACGTCGCTCAGAACTTCCAAAACTGGCCAAAGATATCCGCAAGGTGATCATCGAAACCGTGTCCCGAACAGGCGGACATCTAGCACCCAGTCTGGGAGTGGTCGAACTGACCATCGCCTTGCTCTATGTCTTTGACCCGCCCAAGGATAAGATCATATGGGACGTTGGCCACCAGGCATATGCGTACAAACTTCTTACAGGGAGGAGAGACCGTTTTCATACCCTTCGGCAGTACGGCGGCCTGAGTGGCTTCACCCGCATGAGCGAAAGTCCCTACGATGCCTTTTCCACAGGACATGCGAGCACTTCGATTTCTGCAGGCCTGGGTATAACATGCGGCAGGGGCCTGAAAAAGGACACGGGCAAGGTTATTGCTGTGATCGGTGATGGTTCCATGACCGGCGGTCTTGCCTATGAGGGGTTGAACCAGACGGGTGACCTTCAAAAAGACCTAATTGTGATCTTAAACGACAACGAGATGTCGATTGCCCGGAATGTAGGAATTTTTTCCTCCTTTCTAAGCCGTAAACTTTCGGCAAAACATTTTATTGCCCTCAGAGAAGACCTCAAAGAGTTTCTGGCCAAGTTCGGTGATGATGTCTACAATCTGGCTAAACGAACAGAGGAATCATTCAAGGCGTTTATCACACCAGGGATGCTCTTTGAGGCGTTCAACTTTAACTATTTTGGCCCCATAAAGGGTCACAGATTGGACCACCTGATCGATACGCTCCAAAATGTCAAGCAGATGCACAAACCTGTCTTGTTTCATGTAACAACAAAAAAGGGCAAGGGCTATCCCCCTGCAGAACAAAACCCCACCTATTTTCATGGCGTTGGATCTTTTGAAGTCAAAACAGGCAATGATATGCCTTCAAAGAAAAAACCTCCCACATACACTGAGGTCTTTGGGAAGACTTTGATCGACCTGGCCCGCGAAAACGAGAAAATCATTGCTGTAACAGCGGCAATGCCGGAAGGGACAGGACTCAAGCCCTTCTCAGAGACTTATCCCGACCGTTTTTTTGATGTGGGTATCGCTGAACAACATGCCGTGACCTTTGCAGCCGGCTTGGCCACCGAAGGATTTTGTCCAGTGGTGACCATCTATTCCACCTTTTTGCAACGGGCCTATGACCAGATACTTCATGATGTTTGCATTGAGGGGCACCCGGTAGTCTTTGCCATGGACCGCGGAGGGATCGTGGGTGAGGACGGTCCCACGCATCACGGCCTGTTTGATCTCACTTATCTGCGAAGTCTGCCGAACATGGTGGTCATGGCCCCAAAGGATGAAAGCGAACTACGACACATGTTAAAGACTGCTCTTGAACACCCTGGTCCCATCGCGTTCAGGTACCCGAGGGGATATGGCACCGGGGTTTCCATAGATGACGCGATTCACACCCTCCCCATAGGCAAGGCAGAGGTCTTGGCCGAAGGAGGAGACGTGGTGATCTTGGCAATCGGGGCCACAGTCGCGGCAGCCCTTGAAGCCAGAGAACAACTTGAAGATAAAAATATTTCAGCCACGGTGGTAAACAGCCGCTTTGTAAAACCCCTCGATGCCGAGTTGATTACGCAACTCGCCAGGAAGATTCCACTGATCCTGACCGTTGAGGAAAATGTATTGCAAGGTGGGTTTGGCAGTGCAGTGATTGAGTGCCTGTCAGACGCAGGCATCTCCGGCACTCGGGTGGTACGACTCGGGATTCCTGATACCTTTGTGGAACACGGCTCACAACAGGTTTTGCGTTCAAAGTACGGGATTGATACCCCTGCAATCGTAAAAGCTGTCATGAATATGGTCCATGGATGAACCCGGGCTCTGTCACATGAAAGGAAGTTGAGGTAAAGACTGACATGGGAGAACCTAACCTTGCTGTAGAGGTTGGTGGCATCACCATGAAAAACCCGGTGATGACCGCCTCCGGCACCTTTGGGTATGGGGAGGAGTTTGCCTCGCTCGTTGATCTAAACAAATTGGGTGGCATCATTGTCAAGGGCCTTTCTCTTAAACCCTCTGCTGGAAACCCTCCCCCTCGCACCGTGGAGACATACGGGGGGATGCTGAATGCGATCGGCCTTGAAAACATAGGGATAGAAGCCTTTGTGCAGGAGAAGCTCCCGTTTCTCAAAACTTTGGAGACCCCGGTCGTCCTGAATATCTACGGCCATGAGATAAAAGCCTATGCTGAGCTGGCTGAACGAACCCAGGATCTGGAGGGGATAGCCGGCATTGAAGTAAATATCTCGTGCCCCAATGTTAGGGCCGGTGGGAGCGCTTTTGGAACTGATCCAAAGATGGCTTTTGAGGTTGTGAAAGCGGTGAGGGAAAAGACAAGGCTTCCACTGATCGCGAAGCTTTCACCAAATGTGACTGATATTAGCGTCATCGCACACAGCGTAGAGAAGGCAGGCGCGGATGCGGTTTCACTCATTAATACGATCACCGGAATGGCTGTGGACGTGCCGACGCGCAAGCCCAAACTCGCCAACATTACAGGAGGGCTTTCAGGGCCTGCCATCAAACCGATTGCGCTGCGAATGGTGTGGGAGGCAGCTCAGGCAGTGCGTATCCCGGTCATTGGTATCGGCGGGATAATGAACGCCATGGATGCCATGGAGTTTTTCATAGTAGGGGCCCGTGCCGTGCAGGTTGGTACTGCAAATTTTGTTAATCCGCGGGTAACCGTGGAGATCGTGGAAGGGCTTAGGCGCTATCTTGTGGAGAACAACATCTCGAATATCAACGAGATCATTGGAAGCCTGAGAACAGGTAGGCAGTAAGCGGTAAGCTGTAAACAGAAAAAGTTATTTGTTGAATATGTTGAATAACTTCAACGAACAACGAAAGTGTGAGTCAACATAGTCAACAACGTCCCTAAGGTTGCCCTAAGGTTGCCTTGGTTTCCGCCTATCATTGCCCTTGACATGCTCCTTCTTATTACCCATAATGTCCCCAAATTTCAGGTTTAGAAATTCTGTTTATTTGCCATATATCAGTATTGCAGAAAAAGTTAATAGAGAAAAATTTCTGTGATATCAGCGTATATTGCCAAATACGGAAAATTTTCGGCAGAAGAAATTGTTATCTGATTATTATTACCTTTTGAGACAATGTTAAATAATATACTTAATTATCTTTCACACCATCAATGGTTAGCTGCTCCTATTGGACTGATAGTTGTCGCTATAATTGGTTTCATTACTCAGCTTATAGTAGCATGGTTTAAGCACTACCTCAAAAACAAACATGTCAACGATCAAATAACTGATGTCTATAATGGAACGACTTCCTTAATGATGGCGGCAAAGAATGGCAACTTAAATATTGTACAATCGTTGCTTAATAAAGGTGCTGAAATTAATATAAAGAATAAAAGTGGTGAAACGGCCTTAATGTACGCTGCATCTGATGGACATATGGAAATTGTTAAGGTATTGCTAGATAATGGGGCTGAGGTTAATAAAAAAAATGATGAGGGTTGGACAGCCTTAATGTATGCTGCATGTAATGGCCATACGCACATTGTTCAAGCTTTGCTAGATAAAGATGCTGACGTTAATGCAAAAACTAAGGATAGCTTTCCATTTACGCATTGGTTCGGGGCGGGAGAGCCGCCTGAATTCGGTTATGAAAAAACACAGGTAGAAGATGAAATCGAAGTGAAGATCAAAGATGAGAATGGCTGGACAGCCTTAATGATGGCTGCATGGGACGGAAAGCCCAACACCGTCGAAGTCTTGCTGAAGAAAGGTGCGAATGTCAATGAGACCGACACATATGGAGCAACAGCTTTAATGAGGGCAGCTCAAAGAGGTCATAAAGAGGTAGTTGAGTTGTTGTTAAATAATGGCGCTATGGTGAACGCAAAAACTATGATGAAGAGTACGGCCTTGATGATAGCGGCATGGAAAGGTCAGACTGATACCGTAGAATTCTTACTGAAGAATGGCGCCAAGGTCAATGAGAAAAACGAGGCTTCTGAGACAGCCTTAATGAGAGCAGCTAGTAAAGGTCATACCAATACGGTGCATACACTATTAGAAAGCGGTGCCGAGGTGAATTTAAAAGACGTGAAAGGAGAGACAGCCTTGATAATGGCAGCAGGGGTTGGCGATTTTGCATCTATTAACGCTTTATTGGCTAAAGGTGCAGAGGTAAACACAATGACATATGGTGATACAGCGTTGATTGCAGCATCAACGTTTGGCCATACAGATATTGTCCAGGTTCTGCTAAATGAAGGGGCGGACGTTAATGCGAGTGAGCGTGAGCGTGGCGCAACTGCCTTAATGATAGCCGCATCGAGAGGGTATATTGACATTGTGCAAATATTGTTGGATTGGGGTACAAATGTAAATGCGAAGAGTAATAAGTTTGATCCTGAGGGAACAGCCTTGATAAGAGCAGCAGGGGAAGGGCATGTTGATATCGTGCAAATATTGCTAGATAGGGGTGCGGACGTGAATGAGAATACTAATACGGGAGAGACGGCCTTAATGGAAGCCGCATCGGGAGGGCATATTGACATCGTGAATATATTGCTGGATTGGGGTGCGGATGTAAATGCAAAAAACAGGGATGGCCAGACTGCCTTGATGATGACAGCATGGAAAGATCAGACTGATACCTCTATAGTGGAAATATTGATTAAAAGAGGTGCAGAGGTTAACGAAAAAGATTATTCGGAATTTACAGCTTTAACTTGGGCAGCCTACTGCAATCAGCCTGCCATTGTGCAAACATTATTGGATGAGGGTGCTGACGTAAATGTAAAACAGAAAGATAACAAGACTGCTTTGACGTATGCAAAAGAATTTGGCCATACCGAAATAATTAAATTACTAGAGCAGGCCGGAGCTAAGGATTGATTATGCAGATAACAAGCCAACGCACCGAATGCATGACAGCGGTGACCTTTTTTGCTGTGTTTGTTTTATGGTAGGCAAATCATCTTTTGGCCAGTAAGTGCCATACATGTCATGCACCGGTGGTCTTCACGTTATGTGACAAATTGATATGCCATTTTATGAAAAATCAATGATTAGAAAGACAGGGCAGTGGTGGAAAGTACAAGTTGGATTTTGGGCACTTGTTATTAGCACTGGCCCTTTGATATTCAATGATCTTGTTTATCAATTTCGGGCTATTAACGAAACGATTCATGTTTCGAGAAAGTTTGGGGACGCCCTATACATTTACAGATTTGAAATTATGATTCTTGTGCACGTTAAGGCAAAAAGCCTGTTGTGCTATTGGGCGGTAATAGACCTTGGTATTGGTATGGCTCAAATAGCAAGGCGCTTGAATCTCTCATTGGCCGGGGTGAGTCAATCAGTAAAGCGAGAAGAGACAATAGTACAACAAAAGGGCTACAACCTCATCGATCCTTAAGCCCAAAACTGTAAATATGGAAATGTAAAGGGCGTCCCCAAACTTATATAATAGTATTGCAGAAAAAGTTAATAGAGAAAAATTTCTGTGATATCAGCGTATATTGCCAAATACGGAAAATTTTCGGCAGAAGAAATTGTTAGGCAAAAAATATCATGAATGAACCAAACAAAATTCCCAAACCGACTGAAGAGCAGAAGGACTACGCAACTAAACTTTGGAACTCTGACACAGAGCGGCTAATTTCCGCGCAAAACCGCATTCTAAATTACATTTTTATTTTAAACACTGGTGGTCTTGTAGCCACTACTACTTCCTTGTCTAAAGCTTCTTACGACTGTTATTTTATTTCTTCGTTTATCTGTTTTATTCTAGGCACACTTCTGATTGTTCTACATGCCACATTTTTCTATTACACATGGCAGGAACGCTTCAAGAATACTAAGAATCTATTTGAAGGGCTTCTTGGTGGAAAAATTCCGTATAAAGATTTCTACGATCAGATTCAAAAACGCAAGTGGTTTTACGGTATTGCGCATTACCTAGCTTTAGGATCTGCCTTTTTCCTAATTTTAGGAGTTATATCTGGAGCTATATCATTGCTTAAGTAGATTGCCTAATAATGCCATTCAGCCAACCTCGTTAACGCTCAGCGGCTGATGGCTAACGTCAGGTGCATAATCGAAATATCGAGTCATTCTGAGGGGAGTGATGAAATTGGTCCTCAGGTTTTTGTTCGCAACAGCAGTATTGATGTTTGGAGGCATTTGTCCATCATTTGCCGCTGATTTGCAGATGTTCTCCAAGGTTCGCCTGGTAAACAATCCTGAAAACGATGGGGATAGCTTCCTTGTGGTTGCCGCCGGAAAACATCTCCTTGTGAGACTTTATTTTGTTGACTGTCCCGAAACTTCCGTCGGCTCCAAGAGTGATGCGCGGCGGGTACGGGAACAAACACGCTATTTTGGACTATCCAACGCGACGCGCACCATTCATTTCGGCAATGAGGCAAAATCTCTCGTTGAGCGCATCCTTGCTACACCTTTTACTCTTCATACGGCCTTCGCAAGTGCGTTGGGAAGGTCATCCAAAGGCCGCGTATATGGATTCATTACCACAACCGACGGAAGTGATTTGGCAAGTCTACTCGTTGAAAATGGTTTTGCCCGTACACACGGAATGGGCAGGAAAACGCCCAATGGGGTACCCCGTGATGAAATGATCGAAAAACTTCGTGATCTGGAGATTTCGGCCATGTTGAAACGTGTCGGCATTTGGTCGGAGAGCGATCCCGATCGAATTGCTGAACTTCGTGCCAAACAACGTAGCGAAGACCGGGAATTGAAAGAATTACAAACCAAGGTAAAAAGAGCCCAACTCCCACATAGCTTGCTTGACCTAAACACCGCCAGCGAGAAAGAACTTCAGTCTATCAAAGGGATCGGTCCTGTTCTTGCCGCGCGAATTATCGCTGGACGTCCCTATAAAACCGTCGATGATTTGCTCAAAGTAAAAGGAATTGGTCAAAAAAGATTTGAAAAGTTTCGTCACTATTTTGTAGTAGGTAAAGGACAGAGGAAAGGTCATTGAGAAAATAGGGGACGTCCGTGAAATATTGATATTCTAGGTGTCTCAATGAGTGATTTTACAGCAGCTTGCCTCAGCCAATGCCAATATCGGGAGATACATGGGAGAATGTTGAAATTTCACGGACGTTCCCTACTTCCCCCCCGGACGCTCGATTCCTCGCGCCGGTGATCAAATCGTTGGGCGTCTTCATTTGTTTTATGCCGGAAGGCTGCGTGTCGTCTAATGTTGCGAAGGTTTTCAGAAGTGTGAACGAGCACTGTAACCATCCTACCCTTAATTGATGTAAAGAAAGGCGGGAGGCCGATGGACATCCGAGAGCACCTACACAAGCGTGGAGGAAATGTGGGTGAATGGTGGACAAACACCCGTCCGCTCGAAGGCAATAAGCTAGGGAAAGAATTGTGGCTTAATACCAACGACGGGTGGAGAAAGATTATTACAAACGACCTGAGGCTTACCGAATTTACTACAAATAACATAGAATTTAACTCCCCAAAAATTGAATACGGAGACTCGATTTATCGCGTCGTAAATCGCAACCAGCTATATTTAGATGAAGATGGCAACGTTTTTCAACTATCTCCAAGCACCTGTACGCGCATCAGGCGTCGCGAATTGAAAAAAGCTCTTGAGTATCTGGCGTTCACAGAGATTCTGAAATTCTTCTCTGATCCCAGGAACCTTTGTGCAAAGACCAGAGAAGCTGATGGCAGAAGTGCCGATATGATTCCGAAAGAAGGGATAATCCATGGAAATAAACGCTATAGCCTAAAGGAAATACCAAAGCTTGCCGTACTCGACCAAAATCATGAGGCATTTTCTATACTTGCGAGAAGTGTAATCGCGCGAGCGCCTCGACTGTTGCAACAACTAATGTACATTTACAATGCATATCTTGGAAGTGAGATCCGACCGTTCTTGACTTTCACAGACGGCGAATTCGGTTCCTCGCCAGATTTACTTAACTTTTACTGTAATGTTCGCTCCTTCTGCCCTGAGCCCTATCTTGAGTCAACCCTCAATTACACGCTCAACCAACCTGTTTTTAGGACAGAGGATATCTACAGAAGAGGAGTTGATGGCCAAACGGAAAGAGAACGTGCAGCGCAGTTTGTGATTTTGGAATTTCCGTTTACCAAGAACCTCGTACAAACTCGAGTGCAGGAAATTACTGATTACAACAAACTATACTGGCTTCTGAAGTCTATTTTTGCCTCGCACGACAAGCTGAACCCACAGGAGAATTGCATCATGCTCTCCGACGGCTACCCCTTCTCACAGAAAGCGGATTATCACACATTCCTCCTTGGTGCACTCAAGCCGTGGAGTAACATTTTTGCAGAGGTAAGGATGTATGCAGATCTTATAATGCCGTGGAGGATCTACTCAATAGACATAGATTGGGTCGAAGACTGTAAGTATAACGATTCCGACGGTGTCTGCGATGTTTGCACTAGGTTTCGGAAGGGTGCCCTTCTCTGGGAATGTTCCTCTCCTAAAGAGGGTACTAGGAAACTCAAGAAATACAATTTAATGCCGACGGCAACTGTTGGCAAGGAGGATTTGCTTACGGGATTCGTTTACCCGTGACGTCTAAATTGTGACAGCCCAACAATTCAATCAAGCGGACGGCTAAACGCCGCCGCTTATCTCTGCCGTTATGCTTAAGAATTAACCAATTATTCAGGAGGGTTTATAGATGATAGCTTTACTCCCCCTTTTGATTCTGATTTTACGGTATAGAAAATTCTCCCGCTTGGCTCTCGCATTAAGAAGTGATCAGGGGAATCGAATGCGACGTTACAGTAAGCTCGCTCTATTTATTTTTATTGGAGTAACGATTGCAAGCTTCATCCCTTATGCCATTTTGAGAACAGTTGAAGAGGCAAACAGGTTAAGCCTCGGCATCACAATTTTCGGTATTTTTGTTGCCGCTGTCTTTGACTTCTCTGCGGAGAGGATTAAGCGTCGCTTAGGAATCAAGAAAGATATAGAGAAGCGACTCCTGAAAGAGGCAAAAAAAATAGCCAAGGACGAACACCATGCTGGCGATATGTTACACAAAGCCAGCGAATCTGAAGCTCGGGGCGATTTCAAGGGCGCATTGGCCATGTACAACCAGATTATTGAGAAATATCCTAACACCTCCGTAGAGGAGGATGCACGTGCCTGCATAAGTGCTGTTGAAAAACGTCTGAACGGCGTCAATACCTCTTAATAGCAGGCGGATGATAAAAGATAGCATAACCAGCAGGTCGAGCTGACGGCTTATACCTTGGCAGTTGGTGATTTCCTGCTTTTTCAATCGCCGTTTCCATATTTAATTTTTCTACTTGGGAAGCTTCGGGGACGCCCTTTACATTTACAGATTTGAAATTATGATTCTTGTGCACGTTAAGGCAAAAAGTCTGTTGTGCTATTGGGCGGTAATGGATCCCGGTATTGGTATGGCTCAAATAGCATGGCGATTGAATCTCTCATTGGCCGGGGTGAGTCAATCAGTAAAGCGAGGAGAGACAATAGTAGAACGAAAGGGCTTCAATCTCATCGATCCTTAAGCCTAAAAATGTAAATGTGGAAATGTAAAGGGCGTCCCCGAAACTACAAGCAAATGCAGCCGACCGCTAAGCGCGTCGGCTGATTTGCGGCGTTAGGAAGCGCCCCACGGTGATGGGAGCTAGACGTTGAAATATCACCCAGACGAGGCCATTGGTCTGCCGGTCAGTATCCGACCTTCCCAAACGAAAGGGGTCTGGCGGGACTTCCTTCCGGGAGTGCGCCTTCAGCCCTACGCCGGCCCACTCCGCGACCTCATGGAGCGAATGGACACGAAGCTGCCGCCGCAAGCGCACAGCGTCGTTGATCGCTCGCACATCTTGCTCATCCGGCCCACGAGATACCTGGCTGGTGTGCGGAAGCGGATTCAGGCCGAAGGTGCCGTTGTGCCGAAGGGCGCCTCTAAGTGGGTCGATCCCTCATCCGTGGCACGTCAGTGCCTGGTGGCCGCAATTCTCGCAACGAGGAGCCGCTGCGCGTTTGCATCATCTTACTCCCTGAAGCGACGAGGCCGCGGGTGGGACCCGACGGCGTGGTCGAACCAACGCCTGGAAGAGACTTCACCCCACGTCTTCGAAGCGCTGCGGTCCGAGCCACTCGATCTCGTACACGCGAAGCGGCTCGCGGTGAAACTCGACCGCTACTACCGGGCGATATCGTGGTGGTCGGACCGCGTGGGAATGGCGCTCGGGTACTTGTGGGAAGGCCTCTGTGCACCCTATCCGGCTCAGACATATATTTCCCTCATTGCGCTCGTTGACTCGCTAGTCGGGACACGTCACAGCGGTGGGCATGCTCTGGCAGAGCGCGTGGCCACGATGTTGGGCACAGATCCGGAGTCACGGAAAGCGGAATACGACGAGATGAGGAGCCTATACGGAGTGCGAAACAGCCTAGTGCACGGTAGCGCGCATCCCCGCAAGGGAAGGCACACCGTCCAGAGTCTCTACATGGGAGCGACGCGCTCCAACGTACCCTATGATGACTTGTCGAGACTCATCTCTCTCTGTGTCCGGCTTATCAGACGTAACCTGGAGGACAAGGAGTACCTCTTGCTTGTTCAAACCAAGGGCAAGGAGGACAAGATTGATAAGCAACTGGACACCCTGTTTCTGGATAGATTGTTGGGTGCTTCCTAACAAGCGCGTGCAGGGGACCCGCGGGGACGCGGGCCGCTGACGCAGCACGTTAGCTTTTACATGCTTAAGAAAACATCATGTCAGATCAAGCAGAATTAAATTTTGGATTCAGTAAACCAAGTGACTTGCTCAAAAAAATACGAAGAGATTCGAAAAAGCTTGATAGGGAAGCAAGTCCTGACAATATCTTTAATTTTGTTATCACCGCATACCATTTACTAGATGATTGGATTCGTCGAAACAAAGACCCAGATATTCATAGAGGGGCAAAGCAAGACATTACCGAAAAGCAAGGTAGAAAAAATGAAATAAATGTATTTAATATTTGCAGAGACCTATCAATTGGAAGCAAACACTTTGTATTGGATAAAAAATCAAAGGAGAAGAAAGTTATAACGAATATTAAAATATACGAAGCTGGTTTTGGTAATAGTCGTTTCGGAAAGGTTCCTTTCGGGGGGACCGAGCCAATGGTAGAATTAGATGCAGAAGGAGTAGTCTACGATATCCATAGTTTAAGAAAAGAAATAATGGATTTTTGTGGAGAGCTGTTTAGGAAATATAAAATTCCATAATATCATAAACCTTCGTTACCCAAATTTTAAAAAATAAGCTAACAATGCAATGAAAACGGATTTTTGGGGCGCAGCCCCAAAAACCGCTTATTTTACCGTTAAGGATTAAAAAACAAAATGATGCTACATCCAGTTGAGGAATATATAAAACGGCGGGAAGCGTATTCCTATTCGGACAAAACTTGCCAGTTTGAAGTAGTACAAACCGGCAAACTCAGTCTAATTGGTGAATTTCATGGAATCTATGCGGGGGCCATACCCAATAGTTGCACAAAAGCTGTAAATCTCAGAATTTTCGAGAAAATCTGCCGACAGGTGTTCAAGGACTGCAATGAGGCACTTAACGAAGATAGTTTTACTGATAAGCATCTAAAAAACATAAAATCCATAACCTGCGCCGTAGTGCACTGGAAAATGGCATCACAAGGCGGGAGGGCAAATAGAAATGTTAAGAACGTTTTAGAAAAGTGGACCTCACGGACACATATTCAACTTTTGGACGCATATAAAAACAAAGAAATGGGTACCTTTAGGATTCAGGGCGTCCGAATACCCACAGCGACTGCTTTTTTGCGGCTTCTATTCCCTGAGAACTTTGGAATAATGGATAGTCGTGTTGTCAAATTTACAGAAGAAAAAGGTCTTACTAACCTTAGCATACGTGATGACGGCTACATTAACGATACTCGCAGGAATATTGAGCAGTATGAAAATATATATTCTCCATTACTTAAAAAAGAAAGCGAATCATTGAACCAAAAGAGTGCTCGATTTAAAGATGTGGACCAATTTAAACAAATATCAGAATTTACATTTAGACCCTGTGACGTAGAAATGGCTCTATGGAATGAAGGAGAGCCTTAACCTGTCAGTGCACCCGACCGGTGTTCCGCT
>JAUWXJ010000030.1 GCA_030616425.1 Desulfobacterales bacterium
CGACATCCCCTTCCTCGATAAATGCTTCGTGATCGCCGACGTCAACGTCGTCTTACCATGATCAATATGACCAATCGTCCCTACATTCACATGCGGCTTCACTCGCTCAAACTTCTTCTTCGACATCTTCCTGCCCTCCCTGTCTTATTCTTTGTTAAGTCCCCTGAGCCTCAGTCTTCTTTCTGGAGCCCACGACCGGGTTCGAACCGGTGAACCTCTTCCTTACCAAGGAAGCGCTCTACCTCCTGAGCTACGTGGGCCTAATAACGAAGTGAGCTAAATATAAAATCGCGGAGCGATTTTATAAATGGAGCGGGAAACGGGGCTCGAACCCGTGACCCTCAGCTTGGAAGGCTGATGCTCTAGCCAACTGAGCTATTCCCGCCCTTGAACTGTCAACACCGGCGTTTCTGCTGTATTAATCTTGCCTTAGCAAAACCCGCAAATTCTCTGCCGGTCAAGTGCGTCGAATGGCAAAGCCTTGGATTATTCTTGCAAAGCCCTTTAGGTTGAGGTTACCGCTTCTCGACAAAACACAGTAAGACGAATGCAGGAAGTACATGTAGTCCACACGATGCCAAGGTGAACGCCTGGCAATCTCCTACATACTACTTACTATGAGGCTTGGTGGAGGGGGGAGGATTCGAACCTCCGAAGGCATCGCCGACAGATTTACAGTCTGTTCCCTTTGACCGCTCGGGAACCCCTCCACAGGTACTTACGTCCAAGTTATTTGGAGCCAGCGGAGGGACTCGAACCCCCGACCGACTGATTACAAATCAGCAGCTCTGCCAACTGAGCTACGCTGGCCCATTACAAGCTGCGAAAAAATAAGACCGTCAAATAGCGTCGACGATCTTGCGTGACAAAATCACATTTATTATACATAAATACGGCCTAATACCAAAAACTAATTTATCTAATGCCAACCGGCCTTAATGGCAACTTCTATTAGGGGGACTTTTATCATAATTTTGGGTCAAGAATGAACATCTGCCAAGTTTTTCTTTTATTTTCTCTGTTTTTCTTTCGTTAACTCTGACATTCTTCTTTTTTTCGTCTTCTATAGCTTCTCTCCATTTTCTGCTCAGCGACCATAACGCCCCATGAGCTGACCCTCAGCAAGTATGTGCCCCTTTATCATCCGCATGATCTTGGCCTTGGTAGCTCCTGCTGGAATATTGGTCAATAGGTCCACTGCATAGAGCTTGAAAAAATACCGGTGAGGCCCCATTCCCCTTGGTGGACAAGGCCCACCATAGCCGATTCTGCCGAAATCGTTTTGCCCCTGTTTGGCACCGGCCAGCACAACATCTTTCTTGGGCACACCTTCTGGAATGCCTGAGGTATTCGCGGGTAGACCAAACAATACCCAGTGCACCCACGTGCCGCGGGGTGCATCAGGATCATCACAGATCAGCACAACCTGTTTGGTGCCCTTTGGAGGGGCTGACCATGACAGGGGCGGTGAAACATCTGCCCCGTCGCAGGTGTATCTTTTTGGTATAGTATCCCCCGCCCTGAATGCCGCACTCTCGATTTGCAATTTTTTAACTTGTTCGGCCTGCGCCTTGTATTGGTTGGCTGCCGCGCAGACCAACGTCATCAGAAATACCAAGATAATTCGAAAAAGATACCTTCCCATCGACTCTCCCCTCCCATCAAACCTATGAGTAAATGGTAACAAAGAACGTGTATATTCGCACAATAGCCAAAACAACCTCTTGATGCAACCTGTCATCCGCCCCACCTGATCTGACATCGACCTCCGCGCTGTATATGATCACAAAAGGAAAGGCTTTACGTGTATGCCTGTAGCGTCTGTGGTTATGGTGATGGCGCCCTGACGATCAGTACGGAATATGTCACATCCCCGAGCCTGATACCGCTCGATAGTCTTTTTATGTGGAAACCCGAATATGTTCTTCCATCCTGATGATATGACACCTATGTCAGGCTCAACGCATTTCAGAAACCCGGGGGTGCTCGAGCTCTGGCTCCCGTGGTGAGGGACCAAGAGTACGTTGCTCTTAAGGGTTTTGCAGGCCTGGGCTGTAAGCTCCTTTTCTGCCTCAGCCTGAATGTCTCCAGGCAGAAGAAATGATACGTTTCTAAAGGAAGCCTTTACCACAAGAGAATTATTATTTCGCGTGCGCCAGCCATCCACGGCTTTCCGCTCCAAGAAATCCAAAGGAGGATAAAGCACCTGAAATCGAACCCCGTTGATCATTCGCGGTATGACAAGGTCTTTTGGTCCAACCACACGGATATCCTTTTCTGAGACGATTTCTAGAAATTCCCGGTAGGGCCCAGTTTCTACATGCTCTTGGTTCATCCATACCTCCCGGACGTTGAAGTGCTGGGCAATAAACAACAACCCGTTTAGATGGTCCGGGTCGGGATGAGAAAGTACAATAATCTCCACGGTCGCAATTTTTCTTTTCCATAAGAACGGCCCGACCACGCGAGCCCCCACATCAAAACGATTTCCGTAAAAACCTCCCCCATCTATCAGTATACATGGACCTCCTGGGAGTTCCATGAGAGTAGAACTCCCTTGCCCTACATCGATGGCTGTCATCCTCAGCTCACTACGGCCATACCGCTCGCTGACCCAATAGCTCACATCTGCTAAGACAACAAGGCATAGGCCGATCAGCAGGGGCCTCACCCCGCGTAACCGCCTCCAGCTAAGAAGGGCCCATGCAAGGGCATAGTAAAGGCCAACCTCGATCAAGGTGGGGGTGACGGTTCTAAAGCCAGCAATCGGCCATTTTGAAAAAAAGATAGCTAAGCCCAGGCCTCCTTCCAAGACCACTGTTGCCCCTTTCATGATCAACAAGGCTATGCCTGGAGCAACAGGCAAAAACAAAACAGCCAGTAGCCCGAGTGGCACGACCACGAATCCAATCACAGGCACCATAAAGCAATTGGTCAAGACTCCGATGAATGATCCCTGATTGAAATAATACAGGGTTATAGGAAGAGTACCCAGGATAGCTGCCGCGGAAACAAGCAAGAAAAGGACCAGCCGCTTGCAGAGTGTGGACGGGCTGCTCCTGAGTTGAATGACAAAGGAAATGTGCCCGAAGGTGTAGAGGATTGCAAACACGGCGGTAAATGAAAGCTGAAATGAGATTTCGAACAGGGCCGTGGGATTTATGATCAGGATCACAAGGGCTGCTAAAGCCAGCGTGTTTATAGCGTCTCTTTCCTGCTCAAGTAGCAAGGCCATCAAAAAGATCATAACCATGATCACAGCTCGCTGGGTGGACGGGGACATGCCAGCCAGAAAACCATAAAATAAGACCGGGACTATACTCAGCAGGGCAGCACCCTTTGTGGGCCAGGCAGCCAACAGAACCCTCCGGGATCGCGCGAGGATAAATCGAAAGCCAAAAAAGGCAAGGGTTGCCACTGTACCGATGTGGAGCCCTGAAATGGCCAGAAGGTGGGCAATTCCGATCCTATTGAAAACGTCTCTGATATTCCGAGAGATCTCGCTTCGATCCCCTATAAGGAGTGCCTTTATAATTCCCCTCACCTCTTCGGGATCTTCTGAGGTAGCCCTGTGGATCAGGCGCGATACGGCCTCCCTCGAGCGGTCTATGGCCTGACGAAATCGATACCCCTTCCCGGGGCCTAGCCGGATAACAAAGCCCTTCTTTGAAACAGATGCAGATGCCCATACCCCTCGAAAGGCCAGATATCTTCGGTAGTTAAAACCACCCGGGTTGTTGAAGTTGCGGATATCTCTAAGCTTTGCAAGACACGCCACCCGGTCCCCTAAGCGCAGACCGGTAACCTGCTCCCGGATTGTCACCCGGACTGCACCTCTTACCTTATAAAAAAGGTCTTTCCTTGCCAGGGATTCTGTTTTCAGTATGAAGCGCGTCCGGTCAGGGAATCGTTCTGGATGGCTGTCTAATGTACCTATTATGTGCCACGGCCTGTCATCAATAAAACGGGATATGTGGTTTGCCGGAAGTCGTGCTGAGCTCCAGCCCTGCACGATCCAGTAGCCGATGGCAAAGAAAAGTAGAAGTGGAAGTAAGGAGACCTTTTGTCCCTTCCAGGCAAAAACAAGGGAGAACAGGAAGAGAAAGACAACAGCAAAAGATATGCCGGAAAGGTTGGGCAGCCAAACGCCCAAGACAATTCCGGTCATGAGGGCCAACAACAGGGGAATCAGCGGCCTGGCATAGACCTGTGACGATTCACAAGCTCGCATGTTGGTTCAACCGGTTTAGCCCGTTTGCCGGTTTAGCAGTTGAATAAGTAAAAACCGTAAGGGCAGAAGGGGCTGTTGCCCAAACATAAATTCCTTTGAGCAGTCATTAAACGGACAAACTAGGCCGGAGCCCGCCACAAGTGTCCACCAAGTTGAGCCAACTTCTTCTCAATAGACTCATACCCCCGGTCTATGTGATAAACCCGAGAAACCTCGGTAGTCCCCTCTGCAGCCAGGCCTGCTAAGATGAGCGAAGCGCTCGCCCTCAGGTCAGTCGCCATAACAGGTGCCGCGGTCAAGCGTCCGCCACCCCTGACCACAGCGGTGTTGCCGGAGATTGCAATGTCTGCGCCCATACGCTTAAGCTCACTTACATGAATAAACCGATTTTCAAAGATGGTCTCAGAGATCACACTCAAACCGTTGGCCAGACACATCAGTACCATAAACTGGGCCTGCATATCGGTGGGAAACCCGGGATAGGGAAGGGTCTTAACATCCACGCTGGAAATCATTTCCGTGCCTACTATGCGAAGACCGTCTGCTTCTTGGTCGACTCTTATGCCTGCCTGTTGGAGTTTGTTGATCATGGCACCAAGATGACTGGGTTCACAGCCCACAACCTTAATATTGCCACGGGTTACTCCTGCGGCAACCATGAAGGTGCCGGCCTCTATCCGATCGGGTATGATGCTAAAAGAAGTCGGTTTTAGGGCCTCAACCCCTTTTATTGTGATGACTGGTGTACCAGCGCCGGTGATCTGGGCACCCATCCTATTCAAGGTCTCTGCCAATGCCACCACCTCGGGCTCACGAGCTGCATTTCTCAAGGTGGTGACCCCCTCGGCGAGCGCAGCCGCCATTATAAGGTTTTCCGTCCCGGTTACTGTCACAATGTCAAAATAGACCACTGCTCCCTTTAGCGAGCGGGCCTGGGCCTCGATATAGCCGTGCTCTAGTGAGATCTGAGCCCCAAGCTCTTCCAACCCCTTGAGGTGGAGGTTAATGGGACGAGCACCAATGGCGCACCCTCCCGGCAGAGAAACCCGAGCGCGTCCAAGACGGGCTAACAGTGGCCCCAGAACGAGGACCGAGGCACGCATGGTTCGGACCAGATCATAAGGGGCCTCATAGCTATTCAGCCCACTAGCATCCACCTTTACCACGCTTCCGCTGGTCTCGACCTTGCCTCCTAGATCAATGAGCAACCTCTTGATCGTTCTGATATCCTTAAGATCGGGCACATTATCAAAGGTATTCCAACCCTCGGTAAGGAGAGCGGAAACCAGTATTGGAAGAGCCGCGTTTTTCGCCCCGCTGATGGCCACCGTACCTTCTAAGCGGGAGCCACCCTCAATCACGATTTTTTCCATTATTCAAAGGCCTTTGAAAAATCTTTAATGGTCTTCTTGACCTCATCCAGTTCGGATGCAGGTGAAGGTGTTGGTTGAACAGAAGCAATCGGCTGGTACACTGTCTTGAGATAAGCAATGTCGAATACTTCGTCGGATAACTCTGAATTAACTCTGGAAGCCTTTAACACATACATCTTAGCGAGCCGGCCATTCTGAAAAAAGAGTATGCGGGCTGGATACCACCTCTTCTTGTCCAACTGCGTGTAGTCCGTATACTCGATCTCCTCTGAAGGTACATCACTGCCACCACTACCTTTTACAATGAATCTAATCGGCCTGAAGGTGTTCTTTTCAATCCAAACCTGTGGCACAGATTCATCAGGGTATTTGGCCCCAATGACATAGGCGACCCTGTCCTTGTACCTTCCAAAGCTTACTATATCAAGATTGACATCCAGTTGCGAAAGCCGCTCAATCAAAAGCTCTACCTGTCGATACAACAAAAGATCTTTGAAGTGGTCGAATGGGTTTTCTGTTTCCGCAATAATCTTGCCATTCACGACAAATATGGCACCCTCAGGGCCAACCACCCGAACCTGCTCGCCCGCTGGTGCGCTCACTTCACACCTGAACCGATCCGGATACCGGTAGTAGAGGGTTTCATCCAGTTCCCGCATCCCCCCTTCAAGGGCAGGGTCATAAATGACCGTCTTTTGCAACACCACAAGGGTGCGAGCGGAACCAAACTGTTCAATCATATAGCTCAAGATCTGTTTTGCTGGCAGAACATAAGAATGGCTGGCCACAGCTAAGCCGATTAAACCGATGACGATGAATACACAAAGAAGGTATGACGCACGAGGCTTCATGGAGATGGTATAACAAAGCCTGCTCGTCTTTTCAATTAGATTTGGATGTCCACAACGTTCATGAGCCTTTGTTCGTGAACCGCAAAAGCGAGCGCATTCCCCGCCCGCCTGCGGTCCGCCGAAGGCGGACAGGGATCTTCAATCGCTATTTGTCAGACGATTTTTAACTACGATTTCCTAAAGGCTTGAGGGCACATCTGTTCGCACAACAACCTGTTGACATGGACCTGCTGTTTAGGCCAATCTTAGTGGGCAGCAATTAAAGGTGAAATCCCAAAATAGGCAAGGAAAGTGAGAAAAGGGAGTCCGCCATGGACTTAAATTACCCCATTTCCAGAAGGGAATCCCTGAAAAGAATAGCCCAGGTATCGGCAAGCCTCGCAGGGGCTGCTCTTGGCATATCTCCTTTGCTCTCTCAAAGCTCGGGTCTGGCCTCAGCAGCTAGCAAGAGGTTCGTCATTGAAGGGATCGGCGCCAAAGACGACTACAAGGTCAAGGAACTGACCAGAATGGTCTTTGAGGCAGCCGGGGGCATGGGTCAGTTTGTTTCAAAGGGAGATATAGTGGCGATAAAGCCGAACATCTCCTGGGCGAGGCGTCCTGATCTGGCAGCCACCACAAACCCCGAGGTCTTAGAAGCGGTTATTGAGCTCTGCCTTGACGCAGGGGCCAAGAAGGTCAGGATCGCCGACCATACCATCCATGACGCCAGGCGTTGTTTTGCCCTGACCGGGGTGGGCACCGTGGCCAAGAGGACAGGCGCGGAGCTTATCTTCCCGAGATCCTCTCTTATGAAGCGGATGAAGCTTCACGGACACCGCCTTGATGTCTGGCCCGTCTTTGTACCCCTTGTAGAAGCCGACAAGCTACTGAACGTGCCAGTAGCCAAGGTCCATAGTGTGAGCACCCTGACCCTGGGCATGAAAAACTGGATCGGGGCTGTTGGCGGGCGCAGGAGCGCCCTTCACCAGGACATTCATCAAAGCATTGTAGATCTGGCCCGATTCTTCAATCCTTCCCTGACCCTCATAGATGCCACCCGCATTATGATAACAAATGGGCCTTCAGGTGGGAGCCCATCTGATGTAGCCGCCAAACATACCCTGATCTTGAGCAACAACCAGGTTGCTGCAGATGCAAAGGCGGCCGGGCTTTTTGGCTACGATCCTGGCGAGATCGGTTTTATCCGCCTGGGACAAAAGTGGGGCCTCGGGACGTATGATCCAAAAAAATTGATCGAACAAAGGATGATCCTGTGAGGGCCAAGCACCTGGTTTGGATACGAAGAACCAGTCAGGCAGTCTTTTTGGGCCTATTCCTTGTGCTTCTGGTGATGAGCCGACTCCCGGAGGATGTCTATCTCCAATATTCTGTAGTTTTTTCATCCGATGCCGATCTCAGACTCGATCAGCCGGTAACGTTTTTCTTCCAGCTTGACCCCTTGATTTGGCTCTCAAGCTTGGTATCTGGTCACCGCCTCATCCATGGGTTCTGGTGGGCCCTTGGCCTGCTTCTGGTGACCCTTTTTCTAGGCAGGGCTTTCTGCGGTTTTATTTGTCCCCTTGGAACCATCCATCACATCGTGGGCTGGGTAAAACCCGCCCTCAAAGGGGATCGCATGACAAAGGCCAATCAGAAGACCCCCGGCAACAGGGTCAAGTATTTCCTCCTCATAACCCTCCTTGTGGGAGCAATCATAGGCCTTAATATAGCGGGATTGATCGATCCCATATCTTTGCTCTTTCGCTCCATGGCCCTGGCGGTATTGCCGGCTGCAGGCATAGGCCTCAAGGAAACTTTTGATATGATGGCCGCAAGTGATATCAAGGTCTTAAATTATCTGAGTTATGGTGGTGAGGCCCTTGTATCACCGGTCTTTGGTTACGGCTATCCAGCATACAAGACAGCGTGGCTTATCGGATTGATCTTCTTGGTAATTCTGTTTCTCAATCGGATCAGGCCCCGTTTCTGGTGCCGCATCTTGTGCCCCCTCGGAGCCCTTCTGGGAATATTTTCAAGGTTCAGTATCCTCAGGCTGGAAAAGGATCACGCAAAATGCACAGAGTGCAGCTTGTGCGCCAAGGGTTGTCAGGGGGCTGCCTCACCCATGCCGAGTCAGGCCTGGGAGAATGCCGAATGCGTGTTGTGCTTCAACTGCTTTGATGTTTGCCCTGAGGATGCCCTGTCCTTTAGCTTCAGATGGTCACCCAAACTAAACAAGAAGCCGGACATGGGCCGGCGTGCCGTGCTCGGGGGATTGGTGGCCGGTATATCCCTGCCCCTTTTTGCAAGACTCGACTTCAGTGCCCACCACGTTTCAGATCCCCGCTTGATCAGGCCACCAGGGGCCTTGCCCGAAGAGGACTTTCTAAGGCTGTGCCAAAGGTGCGGTCTCTGCATGAAGGCCTGCCCCACAAATGTCATCAACCCGACCCTTGCTGAGGCAGGCATGGCAGGTTTCTGGACGCCTCACCTCATCATGACCCAGGGCTACTGCGAATATACCTGCACCCTGTGCGGTAGTCTTTGCTCCACAGGGGCCATCACGGAGATTTCAGCCAAGGAAAAGCTCGAGCGTCCTATAAAAATTGGATCAGCTTACATAGATAGAGGACGGTGCCTTCCGTGGTCCGGCAATGGCCCCTGCATTGTGTGCCAGGAACTTTGCCCAACCTCGCCTAAGGCGATCTATCTAAGGAAAGAGGTTGTGCCCAGCCCGACTCATGCCCCTATGCAGGTTGATGTTCCGTATGTGGACCTGAAAAGGTGCAACGGGTGTGGCATCTGCGAAAACAAATGCCCGGTCAGAGGCCGACCGGCCATCAGGGTGATTGCCGCAGGCGAATCCCGATCAATTCGAAACCAGATTTTGCTCACAGGCTCAGTGTCTTGATATAGACCTTTATCTTAGCCATGCCTTGTCGTACACGTTACACGCTGCCTTCATAGGGTTTCCATTTATACCCTCTGCACGCCGGTCCGGCGAACAGATGCCCGAACGTGAACACAGCTAAACAGATACTTATTTTTCCTGTTTTTCCTTGGCAAATGCCCTTGCCTTCTCAGCCAGGTCCTTTAAGCGGTCATCCACACACCGAAAGAGCGTACCCTTGGTGTAGGTTCCATCTTTGCGCATCTTGCCTGCCTTCATGCCTGTGAGTATTTCAACCCCCTGCTCAATGGTCTTTATGGGATAGATGCGAAATTTGCCATTTTTGACCGCTTCTACCACGTCCCTTCTTAGCATGAGGTCCTTAACGCTCCTGGTGGGAATGATAACGCCTTGTTTGCCTGTGAGCCCCTTGTGTTTGCAGATGTCAAAGAATCCCTCAATCTTGCGCGTCACCCCGCCAACAGGTTGAATCTCCCCCTTCTGGCTGACCGAGCCGGTCACGGCAATACCCTGAAAGATCGGCACATTTGCAATAGCAGAAAGGAGGGCAAACAATTCTGTGCTGGATGCACTGTCCCCCTCGACCATGCCGTAAGTTTGCTCAAAGCACAGGCTCGCCGTGAGCGCCAAAGGCTTGTTATGAGCAAAGTGCTCTCGCAAGTAACTACTCAGGATAATAACGCCTTTTGTGTGGATCTTTCCGCTCAAGCGGGACTCTCGTTCAATCGTGATAACACCATCTTTCCCCATGGAGACATTGGCCGTGATCCTGCCGGGCCTGCCAAACATGTAGTCACCGGTCTGCAAAATGCTCAGACCATTGATCTGGCCCAACTTGTAACCATCAGTTTCGATCCAAAAGATGTTTTTCTTGATTAGTTCCTGGACACGCTCTTCAATCAGGTTTGAGCGATAGATCTTTTTCTCTATGGCCTTTTCCACATGGGATGCACCAATATATCTCTTTTTTCCCTGTGCAGCCCAGTAATTGGCCTCCTTGATGATATCGACTATGGCCCCTAATTTAAGTGTCATCTTGTTTCTGGTGCCAGTCACCTCCATGCTGTATTCAAGGATCCTGGCAATCCCTGTGCGGTCAATATGTTTAAGCCCCTCTTCCTCACAAAACCTGGCCATGCAGACAAGGCATTCTCGGACACTTCTTTTGTTCCGGTCGGCCCGATCATCCAGGTGCGCCTTGATTTTGAACATCTGTTCGAAGCGGTCGTCATAGCGGTATAGAAGCTCATAGAGAAAAGGATCCCCTGTGACCACGAGCTTAACGTCAAGGGGGATCGGCTCAGGCTTCAGTGTCTTTGTGGTAATAAATCCATACATTTCTCCCAAATCCTCGATCTTGACCTCTTTGTGCCTAACAGCCCGTTTAAGGGCCTCCCAGGCAAAGTACCATTTCAAGACCTCAGATGCCTTTAGGACCAAGTAGCCCCCATTCGCCTCGTGAAGGGCCCCTGATTTTATCATGGTAAAGTCTGTGACCAGCGCACCAAAAAGGGCTTCCCGTTCAATCCTGCCAAAAACAGCGGGGTAGGTAGGGTTTGAGACATAAACAACAGGGGCGCCCTTTGTTTCAGAATTGTCAACAAGCACGTTAACCTCGTATTTGTTCATGAGAGGGGGCGAGGGCATCCCGGCAAAGGGCCCTTTAGGGGCCTGTGACTCAGGTTGTTTTCGGAAATTGTTAATATGCTCCAAGATGTCCTGCTTTACGGCCTCAAGGTATTCAAGCACATGGGTATGACCCCTGAATTTTGCCCGAGCGGGTTGCATCTTTATCTCGACCACAACGAGGGCTGTTTTGTGATCCAACTTCTTGCGGCGCTCCACATAGTCGGACTCAAGTCTCCCTATATTAATCATGGATTGGTTCATCTCCACCGACAAGTTGTCACCCTTGTCCCGCAAGGTCTTCTTGTCCTCTGAGGAAAATTGGGCAAGTACCTCCGGCGGGATGATCTTGCCATCCTTTCCCGGTATGATCGAAAGCCCATGAGGATCGACCTGTAACAAGAAGCCTTCTGCCTCCACCTTGTTTCTCAGGCCATCAATCGCCTTGCGGCGTTTGTTTTCGAATTCCTGTCGAAGGACCTGTTCCTTGTAGCGGTAGTCATCGGTACCAAATGCCGTGGGGATATCGATCTTCAAGCTCTCGATCAGCCCGTCCATCACCTTTTTCAACTCTTTCCCACGGCCAGTAGGCAGCTTCAGGGCCCTAGGTTTGTCAGATTCTTTGAAGTTATACACGTAGCACCAGTCAGGCGGCGGCGGATGTTTTTTCGCCACTTCTTCCAGCAACGCCCGTGCCATGTAAGTGGCACCCGTGTCGGTCGTCCCAGCCACATATATATTGTATTCCGGATCAGTCATCCCGATGCCGAACTTTATGGCTTCGATTGCCCGTTTTTGGCCGACCAACCCGTGCTTGGCAGGACAAAGTTTTTTGGTTGAATCAACCTCCACGCTCTTTGGATCAACGTGGAACCGTAGGTCTCTTGCAGCCAGTTCCTTGAATTTCTTCGCCATGTGACACTCCTTTGATGTTTTATTGGCATCTTATCTTGCTTCAACCCTGTATTTACTTTTGTCTCCCCTTTCTCACCTTTTCGTACAGCAAAATGTACTTTCGTGCTGACTCCTCCCACGAAAAGTCCGCCTTCATACCATTCACCATCAACCTTTTCCAGACCTGGGAGTTCAGGAAGAGGTCTACTGCTTGCCGGATAACCCCAAGGAAGGCCACGGATTCGTATGGGCTGAATTTGAATCCATTTCCCTCTCCTGTCTCGGGATTGAACGGAACAATGGTATCATCCAACCCACCTGTGGCTCTCACGACAGGCACAGTCCCGTACTTCAAGGCATACATCTGGGTCAGCCCGCACGGCTCATAGCGGGAAGGGAGCAAGAGCATATCGGCACCTGCCATGATGCGGTGGGCGAGTGGTTCATCAAATCCGATCTTGACCGCAATACTTCCTGGATACTTCTCCCCGAACTCGACTAAAAGAGTCTGGTATCTTTCTTCACCGGCTCCTAGAATGACCAGCCCGACATCCAGCCTCAAGACATCTTCTATAACATCGACCAAAAGGTCACACCCTTTTTGGGCTGCAAGTCGAGAGATCATCGCTATGATGGGTCGATCTGCAAGATCTTGGTCCAGGTCCAGCTCGTTCACAAGGCCAGCTTTACACCTCGCTTTATTCTTGATGTCGCCAAGGCTATAGTGAGGAGTAATGTAGCGATCCGTGGCAGGATCCCAGGCACAGTAGTCCGCCCCGTTCAGGATGCCATAAAGGTTAGCCGATCTTTTTCTGAGGATATCATCCATGCCGAAGCCGAATTCGGGGGTCTGTATCTCCTGGCTATATTTGGGGCTTACAGTGGTGATCGCGTCCGCATACAAAAGACCCGCCTTCAAGAGGCTGATCTTGCCCCAAAATTCCAGTCCTCCCGGATGGAACTCGCTCGCTGGAACGCCGCAGGTGGCCAGCTTGTCTGCAGGAAAGAGCCCTTGGTATCCCAAGTTGTGGATCGTAAAGACTGAGGCAACATCCGAGAGGAAGGGAACCGCCTTGTAGAGCGTCCTAAGGTAGGCCGGGATCAGTCCGGTTTGCCAGTCGTGGCAATGGACCACATCAAAGCGAAATCCCGCTTTTTTCGCAAAAAGGAGGGCAGCGCGGCTGAAATAGCTAAATCGCTCCAGATTATCAGGATAATCTCCTTCCGGCGTGCCATATAAGGCTGGCCGGTCGAAAAGGTCTTCCCTATCAAAGAGATACACGGGAAGCCCTCCCTCGGTTGTTGTTTCCAGGACGTCGCCCTTGAGCGTGGTATTCCCTAACGGGACCTCGAGCCCTTCCAGAACTTTTTGAGTCTGAAACTTCCCGTCCTTCACCATGCGATAAAATGGAAGGCCAACCCTTACATCCACCCCCAGGTTCTTAAGGCAGGCAGGAAGCGCGCCTGCCACATCGGCCAAGCCACCCGTTTTTGCAAATGGCGCGACTTCAGAGGCGAGGAACCAAACGCTGAGAGAATCTCCCATGAAATAATCCAGGCCCTTGACAGCTAAGGGGGTAAGTTATCTCACCCACACTTCATGCATTGTCCTTTTCCACGGCCCCCAGCAGGTCCTGATAGATATCAGGGACGGAATAGATCACGCGGTTCCATGAGGGAATCTGCGTCCCTTCCTTCTCTTGCCTTGCCTGCTCCCATGCCGTGGCGATAAAATCCCTGAAGTACCGGACGGTAAGCTCTTCCTGGTGCCTGTCATAGACCAAGTCGTTCGACTCGGCATCATCGCTGTAACTCTTCACAAAGCTTATGGCTGTGCTGTGATAGGTATGCTGCAGCATATCGATGAAGGCATCGTCAATCGGCATGCCGTGCGAACGGATATAGTTCAGGTAGAACTTGGCAATATCTATCACCATTCTATGAAGGCCACCTTTGGGATCTTTTTCAGAAAGCTCCTGGTGTTTATGTTCATAGTTTTTGCAAAGATCGATCTGAGCAATCTTTTTTGGCGTCAGACGGTTGTAAACCTCAGACAGGGTACTCACCTCAAGGCCCCAATCATAGGCTATATTTATGGCCCGGGCAAGGCGGGTTAAGAAGCTGAACTCGCCGGCCAGGGGATAACGAAAGGTGAAATGATAACGGAAGAACTCGTCCAGCGTGGTGTGGCCACAGTCGTGCATGATGTTGGCCAGAGCCCCCACAAAAGGAGTTACAAACAGCCTTTTAGTCCTTCCCTTCATCTCCATTTCGGCCGGTGAAATCCGGGCATAATAACCTTTGCAAAACTCAAAGTCGTTGTTCGGATTGGCCGTGGGCTCGATGAGACGACCCAGGAGCAACCGGTCGTATGTGACAATGTCGCAATCATGCAAGGCAATCACATCACAGACGCGGCTGGCAAAGAGATGTCCCAGGGTAATCCACACGGACTGGCCCTTTCCCGGCAGACCAATTGGAATCTTTTGTTCCTGCAGTTTTTTAAAAATCTTGGCGATTCTGGGCCCATCCACCCACACCACTTTGACGTCCCGGCCTTCTTTTTTCAGCCTGCCAAAGTACTCTTTGGCCTCCTTGAACTCTTTTTCCTCTTTGGCGCCCCCAAGCGCCACCGCCACGGAACAGAGATAATTCACCTTATTAATCTGGTCGATGATATTATCCAGGACCCCAGGCACATGGATTTCATCATAAAGGGAGGGCAAAAGAAGGCTGATGCACATGTGCTTGGAGAACGCCTCCAATTTTTTCTCAAGCCGCATCAGATACTCCTCAGGGTCGAAAAGATCGTAAAACCCGTGGATGGTTGTAATATAACCTTCTTGATGAAACTCGCTCACGACAACACCTCCTTCACCGCTCTAAGCCACCAGCATGATGCGCAGATCCATGACGTTCGTGTTGGTCGGTCCGGTCTTGACAAGGTCTCCAAGCTTTTCAAAAAAGTGATAGGCATCGTTGTTCAACAAGTAATCCACAGGGCTCAGTCTCAGGGCTTGAGCCCTTTGGATTGTCTGGCTATCAGCAACAGCACCAGCAGCATCGGTCGGACCGTCGGTCCCATCCGTGCCTGCGCTCAGTACCACGATCCCTTCCTGGCTATTCAGGCCAATAGCTGCAGCAAGAACAAATTCCTGGTTGCGTCCGCCCAGCCCCTGGCCTGTGATAGTTACCACGGTCTCACCCCCTGAAAGGACACAGGCAGGAGGTGAAAGGGGATGCCCACTCTTCAGGATCTCTTTGGCTATGCCGGCGTGGACGCAGGCAACCTCTCTGGTTTCCCCTTCAATCATGCTTGAAAGCACCAGCGTACGATATCCCAGACTACGTGCCTTTATTTCAGCGGCCACCACACATTCCAGGTTGCTTCCAACAATCACGCTTTTCGTACGGACAAACACTGGATCCCCTGGCTTTGGGGTCTCAGGAACCACTCCCTCAATCCCTTTCTGTATATGATTCAAAACAGCTTTAGGCACCTTTTCAAAGAGGCCATATTTGTTAAAGATCTTCATGCAATCCTGAAAGGTACTCGAATCGGACACGGTGGGGCCTGAGGCGATCACATCCAGGTCGTCTCCTACCACATCTGACAGTATCAGGGAGATCAGGGTTGCGGGGTAGGCTGCCTGCGCCAAGCGGCCCCCTTTGACTCGAGATATGTGCTTGCGCACCGAATTGACCTCATGAATTGTAGCCCCACAGGCAAGAAGAACCCTTGTTGTGTCCTGCTTGTCCTGAAGGCTGAGGCCTTCAGCAGGCAATGGGAGCAGGGCGGACCCACCACCTGAGATTACGCATAGCACCATGTCTCCTTTTTCCGCCTTGGAGGCCAGGTCCAGGATGGCACGAGCCCCTTCTAAGCCTGCCTCATCCGGTACTGGATGGCCTGCTTCGATCAGCCTTACACGACTCACTTCCGCCAGGTGACCATATTTCACGTTAATGAGGCCCTCAGTGATCCTTTCCCCCAGCGTCTCCTGCACAGCCTTGGCCATAGTGGCCCCGGCCTTCCCTGCCCCTATGACATAGATGTGCTCAAATTCTGTAAGGTCATAGACACTCTGGTGAACCAGGAGCCGGTTCCCTTCCTGCCTGCAATACCGCCTCACGGCTGCTTCAGGCTCCACAGCCTGAACGCCTGCCCAGAAGATATCAAGCGCATCCTTTCGCATTTGAGCAAGATCCCTTGATGCCACTTTTACCCCTTTCAATCAACTATTGATGATTGAAGATTTGAAGAAGAATCCATCAACCTTTAAATAGTCAATCTTCAATAGGCTGTTGCTCAAACAAAAATTCCTTTGAGCGGTCATTAAAACGTTTTTTGCTAGAACTGATTTCAAAACCCCTTTCCTCGTTTGGTTTGACCATTTTCGAAAGTTCTAAACTCGCTTCGCTAAAATTGTAAAACTCGGGCTAACGCCCTCAAACAGTTACAATTTTTTCACGCTCCGCTTCGATAAGAACTTTTAGCAAAAATGGTCAAAATGGACTCGTCAAAGGGTTTTGAAATAGCT
>JAUWXJ010000174.1 GCA_030616425.1 Desulfobacterales bacterium
ATCATCGCCTATGTGAACCATGATCTGGATGATGCGATTCGTGGTGGTGTTATAGTTGAGGAGGATATCCCCCCGATTTGCCTTGAGGTTCTTGGGGATTCCCATGCCAGGCGCATTGATACCATGGTAAAAGGCCTAATCTATGCCACGCTGGAGGGGTCAGCACTTGAGCTTCGAATGCATGATAGCACTTATGAGGCCTTGGTAAGTTTGCGGGACTTTCTCTATGAGCGCGTTTATGAGATTCATACAGTGCACGACGATTTTGTGAGAGCCAAAAAGGTCCTCCACGAACTTTACTACCGGTTGCTGGAAGATGAAACGATATTTCGGGAGCAGATTGGAGAAATGCCTCCAGGGATTTCTAGGGAGCAAACCGTGTGTGATTTTATTGCAGGGATGACGGACCGATACGCTCTTCACTTGCACGAAAGGATATTTATGCCGAAACCATGGGTTGTCTACTAAGCCATTTGGTGCGAAGGAGGCTTTACAAAGCCCTTGACACTGCAAAGAAGATCGTGATAATTTTAGAAAATTCGGGAATTCTTTAGTGTCTTGCCTTATGTGACAGGACCACTCGAACCGCAAAAGCGAGCGCATTCCCCGCCGCAAGGCGGACGGGGGCGAGCGCCTAAATAATTACCTGCGCAGCAGGTGGCTTTGTTGAGCGGCTGCAAGCCGCAAAACAAAGAAGCACGAAGTGCCATTGTTTAAGTTTGCATGCCCGTACGGAGTAAGGGGATGCAAACAATCTTCAAACAAAGTCCTCAAAAGGGATCTCGTTATGGACACCGACGAGAAAGTCAAAAATGATGAGACATCTGCCGGGGATGCCTCAGGCGGAGAAGCTCCAGAGACGGAAGAGCTGATTGATCTTGTGGATGAAGTCCCTGCAGATGATGAGAGGAGTGACCCGGAAAAGACCGCCGAGCTTGAGTCAAAGGCGGAAGAAGATGACGAAGAAGTGGTTGAGTTGACGGACATGGTTGAAGAAGATTCTGCGGCCTCCCAAATTGGTGACACACCTCCTGAAGGGGGGGCAGACGAGATCCTTGAACCGGAGCGGGAAGAGGATACTGAAGAAGAGCCTATTGAACTGACAGACGAGGTAGTTCCTGAGGTCGATTCCACACCGGAGCAAGAAGAGAGTATTGAACCGAGCGACCTGGTTGGGGAGAGCGAATTAGCAGAATTGTCAGAAGAAGATATCATAATACCCGACCCCGAGGAGGACACCCTGGTAGAAGACCTCGGTGTGGAACTGACAGAAGACAGTTTAGAGTTGCCTGAAGAGTTAGAGTCCGAGGAACCGGATGTTGAATTTGCGCAGGAGTTGCCGCCTATTGAAGGTTCCTCAGAACTGACGGGCAGGGCATTGGAGCAGGCAGTACTTGATAAGCTTTCCAGCGAAAAGCTGGAGGAGATTGCCAAAACGATTGTAAAACGGACAATAGTGGATAAGGTTGAGCGCATACTCCTGGAAGCTGCTGAGACAGCTATTGCCGAGGAGATAGAGAGACTCAAACAAGCCCTTTGATTACAGCAGGGCCATTCCAGATCTGTTTAACAACATTGGGGGTTAAGGAATTAATCCCCTTTTCAATTTTAGGAGTGAGCTAAATGGGTTCACACTTGCTCAAGAAGGGTTACGAACCTAAAGAAGTGGAAAAGCGGTGGTACAAGTACTGGGAAAAGGAAGGCCTTTTTTCAGCCAAAGACGTGAGTGACAAAGAACCTTTCTCGATCGTCATCCCTCCCCCTAATGTGACCGGCGTACTTCATATGGGCCATGCCTATAACAACACCTTGCAGGATATCCTTTGCCGTTATCGTCGCATGCAGGGCTACAACGTGTTGTGGATGCCGGGGACCGACCATGCAGGGATTGCCACCCAGAATGTGGTAGAAAAGGAGCTTGCCAAAGAAAGGAAGGACCGGCACAGCCTAGGGCGTGAAAAATTTGTAGAACGGGTCTGGCAATGGCGGGAGGAATGCGGTGGCCTGATTATTAAGCAGTTGAGACGGCTGGGGGCTTCATGCGATTGGGCGCGGGAGCGCTTCACCATGGACGAGGGGCTGTCCAAGGCCGTGAGGACCGTGTTTGTCAAGCTGCATGAGCAAGGCTTAATTTATCGGGGTAACTACATTATTAACTGGTGCCCTCGTTGTCAAACTGCCCTCTCAGACCTGGAAGTGGATCATGAGGACCACAGCGGGCATCTTTACTACATCAGGTATCCGTTTGAAAAAGAAGAAGGGGGGATTGTTGTAGCGACCACCCGCCCTGAAACCATGCTCGGGGATACGGCTGTAGCAGTAAGTCCCAGTGACAAGCGCTATCGCGCATTAGAGGGAAAAGCGGTCATCCTGCCCCTGATGAACCGAAAAATTCCCATAATCTCTGACGAATACGTGGATATGAGATTTGGTACGGGTGCTCTGAAGATTACGCCTGCCCATGATCCGCATGACTTTGAGATAGGTCAACGCCATAACCTTGCCTCCATCAAGGTGATAGGGGCCGATGGTCACATGAATGAACAAGCAGGCCGTTTCCAAGGAAAAGATCGGTTCGAATGCCGAGAGGAGGTCCTTCAAGCCCTCAGGGAGGAGGGGCTCCTGGAGAAGGTTGAACCCTACCAGCATAGTGTGGGGCATTGCTATCGGTGTCGAACAACCGTTGAGCCCTATCTGTCCAAGCAATGGTTTGTCAAGGTCAAGCCTCTGGCAGAAGAGGCGATTGCTGTGGTCGAGACAGGTGCCACCCGCATCATACCAGATATCTGGACCAAGACATATTTTGAATGGATGAACAATATCAAGGACTGGTGCATCTCCAGGCAGATATGGTGGGGGCATCGTATCCCAGCCTGGACCTGTGAAGATTGCGATGAGCTGATTGTAGCCATGGGCCCACCTTCGGCGTGCCCTGCCTGTGAGGGGAGCACACTCGTTCAGGAGACCGATGTGCTGGACACCTGGTTTAGCTCTGCTCTGTGGCCCTTTTCCACCATGGGTTGGCCTGATGATACCCAAACCTTGAAGACCTTTTACCCTACCTCGGTGCTGGTAACCGGCTTTGATATTCTATTTTTCTGGGTCGCCCGAATGATGATGATGGGGATTCATTTCATGAAGGAGGTTCCGTTCAGGGATGTCTATATCCATGCCCTGGTCAGGGATGCCGAGGGAAAGAAAATGAGCAAGTCAAAGGGGAACGTGATTGATCCCCTGTATGTGATTGATGAGTATGGTGCAGATGCCTTCAGGTTCACTTTGGCTGCCCTTGCAGCCCAGGGGCGTGACATAAAGCTCTCAGAGGACCGGATAGAAGGTTACCGTCACTTCATAAATAAGCTCTGGAATGCGACCCGCTTTTCTCTCATGCACTTGTCAGATTTTGAGCCTGACGAGTCTGGCGAGGGTGTCCGAGACCTCTCACTGGCAGATAGGTGGATTCTAAGCCGGCTCAACGGAGTAGCAGAAAGTGTGACAAAGAACCTTGACGGGTACAAGTTTAACGACGCTGCAAATGCCATCTACCGGTTTGTGTGGCATGAATTCTGTGATTGGTATCTGGAGATTATCAAACCTGTGCTCTACGGACAGCCTGTGTCGGCAGCCTCAGGCGAGAGGGTAAAGGAAATTCCCAAACCTGCACGTTATGAGACGACCCGGTTTGTCCTTTGGTCGGCCTTGAACGAAACTGTGCGTCTGGCCCACCCGTTCATTCCATTTGTTGCTGAGGAGATTTGGGATAAGCTCCCCGGCACCGAAGGCTCCATCATGACCGCGGAATTTCCTAAGAGCACGGCTACGCGGTATGACGCCGAAGCCGAAACGACCATGGATCTCCTTATGGGCATAATAGGTGGCATACGCAACATTAGGGGAGAAATGAATGTTCCGCCATCCATGCTTGTGGAGGCAACGGTTCAGAGCCCGGACAAGGGGGCGAGAGAGTTGCTTGAGCGGTACCGAGATATGGTTCTCAACCTGTGCAGGTTAAAGGGCCTGGAAGTGATGTTGCCGGACAAGCGGCCACCTTCATCTGCGACATCGGTTTTTGGCAATTGCAGCATATTTGTCTCTTTGAAGGGTGTTATTGACTTTGAGTTGGAGAAGGGGCGTCTTAACAAAGAGATTGCCAAGATTGTCAAGGAGTTCGATGGTATTGGCAAGAAGCTGAGCAACAGAGACTTCTTGCAAAAAGCTCCACAAGAGGTGGTTCAAAAGGTGCGGGAAAAAGGGGAAAGACTTGCGGAAAAGAAAGATAGGCTGGAGGAAAATCTGGAGAAGGTAGCCCAGCTGGTCGGCAATTCGTGAATCTTTTGATTGATGATTGCCAGGCTGTGTCCCAACTCCCTTTTCGCTTTGTCTAAACCGTTTTTTGATAAATCTAAGGCTCGCTCCAGGCGATTTGGCACGTAGTGAAGCTTTGCGCTAAACTCGCTCTTCGGGCTCAAGCAGTTGACACGAAGTGAAGCGTAGCGCTCAATCGCTGGTCTTCCACTTCGCCAAGATTTTATTAGAACTGATTTCAAAACCCCTTTCCTCGTTTGGTTTGACCATTTTCTAAAGTTCTAAACTCGCTTCGCTAAAATTGTAAAACTCGGGCTAACGCCCTCAAACAGTTACAATTTTTTCACGCTCCGCTTCGATAAGAACTTTTAGCAAAAATGGTCAAAATGGACTCGTCAAAGGGTTTTGAAATAGCT
>JAUWXJ010000099.1 GCA_030616425.1 Desulfobacterales bacterium
AAAACCGGGGTATATGCCGTGACCGTGGAACACGATAACAACCAGTACAAAGGCGTTGCCAATATTGGATACAGCCCCACGTTTCATGAGGGTCGGTTTGGCGTAGAGGTTCACATCTTCGATTTTGAAAAGACAATTTATGAGCAACCTATCCGCCTGAATTTCGTTCGCCGCCTGAGAGACGAAAAGGAGTTTTCATCACCTGAATCCTTAGCAGCTCAGATCAGGCGGGATATTGAAAAGGCCCGGGAGTTGCTGTCCAGCGAATGATTACATATTTTTTCTATCCAAAAATTCCCCTGTTTTTAGACCCATCCACACCAGGCGATACATCTTAAGACGCTATGTCCTGGAACAAGAAAATCATCTTATCTCTGATAATAGGGCTTTTGCTGTCTGGCATTGCCCTTTATGTCACCTTTAAGAATATTCCCCTTCCAGAACTGGTTGGCTATTTGAGGACCGTGAATTACTGGTGGGCAATCCCTGCAGTGGCGATAGCAGTGATGACTTTCTTGATCAGGGTCGTCAGGTGGCGGCTTATCCTCAATCCGGTCACGAAAACGGGCTTTTGGAGTGCTTACCACGCCCTTATTATCGGATTCATGCTCAATTGCCTTTTGCCTGGGCGGGTAGGAGAACTAGCTAGGCCGGCTATCTTTTACAAAAAGAAAGGAGTTGCGTTTTCAAAAGTACTGGCCACGGTGGGCGCTGAAAGGGTCTTTGACGTAGTTGTATTACTCCTTTCTTTTGCAATTGTCCTTGCCACTATTGAAATCAGCCCAACCCTTGATCTCACATTCGGCAAGTATCATCTCAACAAGGCCACCCTTGAGATGATCGGAATGACAACCCTAGAAGTCTGTCTGGGACTGATTGCATGTATTGCCCTGGTGAGCATAAGACAGAGTCGCAGGTTCATAAAACGCATTATCCTGGGCCTGCCACACCTGCTCTTTTTTGCCAGCAACACCTTTAAGGAGAAGATCAGGGAGGGGTTTTGCGCAAGACTCGCCCATATTATTGACAACGTGGCTGTCGGACTTGACCTTTTGAAGAGCCCCAAGAGGGTCGGTCTTTGCCTTGGCCTTTCGGTCCTTGTGTGGGCAGTGGCCGGGTTTTCTTATTACGTGATGGCCTTCGGGTGCCCGGGAATTGAGCTCTCTTTTCTTGAAATGTATGCGATGATGGTCATCCTTTGCTTCTTTATTTCGCTCCCCTCTGTGCCTGGCTTCTGGGGCCTCTGGGAAGCGGGGGGCGTGTTTGGGCTCTTGATCTTTGGCGTCTCCGTCAAAGAGGCCGCAGGGTTTACCCTGGCCAATCATGTACTTCAGATAGTTCCCGTGATCGTTTTAGGTCTTATTTCGTCGATTATTACTGGCGTTAATATAGTCCAGGTAGCATATACAGGTATTGAGGAAGGGCACCGGGAAAAAGGCGCCCGGATTGAGATAAACTAGGCCATTTACACTGACGAGGTTTCCCATGAATATCTTAAAGACTGTAAGCTTGACGGAAAGTCCGTGGATTAGGCCAAGAAGAGTCGTTTATGAAAACGACAGCGGGCAGGTGTTGAGCTGGGATTATATCGAGCGTGTCAATGCTCGTAGCTCAGTCCTTGTCGTGCCTCGGTTCAAGAAATCAGGGGACCTCCTCTTCATCAGGCAGTACAGGGTTATCTTTGATTGCTACGTGATCGGCTTTCCCGCAGGTGTTATCTCGGGTGATGAGGATGTCGAGATGTGTGCCCTTCGAGAGCTTATGGAGGAGACCGGGTACACGGGAAAAGTTGTGCAGACATCGCCGGAGTTGACCCTGAACAGTGCACTGATTAAGGAGACTGCGCGCTGTGTGGTTGTAGAGCTGGAAGAGGAGGCAGTTCCAGAGAAACAGCAACTTGAGCCTTCTGAACAGATTGAAGTTCACCGGGTGAAGCAGGATCAAATAGGAGCGTTTTTTGAGCAGGCAGCCGCAAGAGGGGATATCATAGGCGGCGGGCCGTGGTATATGCTGTTGGCCGCTCAATACCTATGAAGACTCGCAGACTCCATCCATGGGACCTCTCCCGCAAGGAGGCTATAGACGTTCAAAGGGGCTCTGTGGCCGGGTTTGCCAGTTACCCCTCAAAAAGCGGGTAAGGACCATTGCCGTCAACAGGTTGTAGAGACTACGAGATGTATATATGAGCACCTACCGTATCATATTTATGGGGACCGCGGATTTTTCAGTGCCAGCCTTAAAGGCCCTGCACGAAAACCAGTATGACGTTCGAGCCGTGGTCACGCAGCCAGACCGGCCAAAAGGGCGTGGACGTCGCCTGGTTCCCCCTCCGGTCAAGGAAGTTGCCAGCGCGTTAGGCTATCCAGTATTGCAGCCTCCCATGATTAAGGAGCCGGGGTTTATTGAGAAAATCATAGCCTTGGATCCAGACCTCTTTGTTGTGGTTGCTTACGGCCGTATTCTGCCGGGGTCTTCCTTGTCGATTCCCCATCTCGGGGCAATCAACATCCATCCATCACTTCTACCCAAGTACCGAGGGCCTGCCCCGGTCCAGTGGGCCATTATCAACGGAGAAGAAGAGACTGGCGTTACAACCATGTGGATGGATGAGGGGATGGACACAGGAGATCTCCTGTTGAGCTCTAAGATCCCGATCAGGCAGGACGACACCTCTGGGAGCCTTTCCCGCCGGCTGGCTGAAGTCGGGGCACAGCTTTTGATCGAAACATTGATCAAGCTCAGATCTGGAGATCTAGTAGGTGACCCCCAGGATAAGTCTGGCGCCACTTATGCACCTTTACTGAAAAAGAAAGACGGGTGCATAGACTGGAGCAGAGATGCCAAATCGCTAGATGCCTTTATTCGAGGGATGACCCCCTGGCCAGGGGCATTCACCTTTCTCTCCGGCAAAAGGCTCAAGGTATTGAAGGCCAAAGAGCTTGACAAACGAACCAAGGAAAAGCCGGGTACTGTATTAGAGAGATTCCCAGGGGATTTCGATGTAGCAACAGGCCGGGGCATATTGACGTTAAAAGAGGTTCAACTCGAATCTGCAAAGCGCCTTCCAGCCGGAGATTTCTTAAGGGGCCGTCCTGTGGCACCCGGCACACTCCTTGGATAGGTGGCCATGGTGGTCGTTCATTTTAGTACTTGGTTGTGGATGGACTCCGCTGGAGAGTTCTGGCTTTTTTGCGGACTTGCATCATGAGATCGATCTGGACGGATTCTTTCAAGTACGTCCAGAAAGGACTACTATATGGGGCGATTTTTTAAGATTGTAGCCTTGTTTGGCGTCTTTCTCGGGGTGGCAGGGGCCAGCGGATATTTCACATTGAGATTTATTATAAAAAGTGAAGATACAGTGGTGGTCCCTGAACTTGTGGGAAAAAACGTGGTGTACTCCCTGGATATTCTCACTGATCTGGGGCTCAATATCAAGGTTAGTGGCTTCGAATACAGGAGCGACGTGCCGAAAAACCACGTGGCGTACCAGGAGCCAGGACCGGGTAGTGAAGTCAAAAAAGATCGTGATGTTCGTATCATCGTCTCTAAAGGGCCGAAGACTTTGGTGGTGCCGAATCTTGTGGGGATGGATATCCGGCAGGCATATATCATTATGGAAGAGAATGACCTGTCTCGAGGTGTTTTATCCCGTACGTTCAGCGAACAGGCTGCCACAGATGAAGTCATAAGCCAGACCCCGCGTCCTGGCACGCTTCTCACGCGTGGTGATTCCATGGACCTACTAGCCAGCCTTGGCAGATGGCCCGTAACTTATGAGATGCCGTATCTGCATGGTCTGGCCCTGGAAGACGCTATTTTCGTCCTGGAGGAGGTCCACCTTGGGCTGGGTCGAATACGATCGGTTGAAAGGAGCGACCTGCCAAAGGATGTAGTGGTTGAGCAACACCCCCCATCCGGCTACCAGGCGGCCTCTGGAACATTGGTGAATCTGACCGTTAACCGGGCAGAAAAGGGCCGGGTACTTGATCAAGGGTTAGGCCTGTTTCATCATCGTGTGCCTGAGGGCTTTTTGAGAAAGCATGTGTGGATTCGCGTAAACGCATTTGGCATGCTTTATGATCTCCGTGATGTTTTTGTGCGTCCTGGGAAGCGCATCTGGTTCTTGGCCCCCCAAGATCCTGAAACAACGGTCTTGGTTTACCAAGACAGCGAACTTGTATTGAGTGATTCTCTTTCTTATCGGTCTCACACGGACCTGCTCCGTGACCTTGAATTAGCTCGGAATTGATGTTACAGAATGACAGTTTAGTTCACTGATTTGCCAGGGGGTACAAAGATGAAACTCATAGCGCCATCCATATTATCCGCGGATTTTTCCAGATTGGGTGATGAGGTTAAGGCAGTGGAAAAAGTCGGGGTCGATTGGATCCACATAGATGTGATGGACGGCCATTTTGTGCCGAACATCACGATTGGTCCGCTCGTGGTGGAGGCGGTGAGGCGGGTTACGGACCTGCCACTTGACGTCCACCTTATGGTAGAGGACCCAGACCGGTACCTGGAAGACTTTGCAAGGGCAGGAAGCACGTCGATGACTGTGCAGGCGGAGGCTTGCGTGCATCTGCACAGGACCATTCAGGCTATCAAAGCCCTGGATGTGAAGGCCGGGGTGGCACTCAATCCAACAACGCCGTTTTCGACCATAGAATGGATTCTTGAAGATGTGGACCTGGTACTTATCATGAGCGTAAACCCTGGTTTTGGCGGTCAGAAATTCATACCCCAGACACTTCAGAAGATAAAAGACCTCAAACCTGTGATCGGAGCAAAGAATCCGAGCGTCCTCATCGAGGTTGATGGGGGCATCAACCAAGAGACCATCCGGTCGTCAGCAGACGCAGGTGCGGACGTATTCGTGGCAGGCTCAGCTATTTTTGGCAGCTCTGATTATGGCAAGGTCATCAGGAAATTCCGTTCACTAATTGGGGGATAAAAAAATAGTAATAGTTCACGGGGCATGGAACATCGCTTCTCTACGGCATCCAATGCCTTTAATAGGTGTGCCGTTATGGTCTGTGGAAATGGCTGGATGCCTACGTTCAGCGATATTCCATACCCCGTATGGGTAACTATTACAAAGAATAATGGCGGAAGTGCATGGGAATCGAACCCACCCAGGACGGTTTTAGCGCCCCACACCGGATTTGAAGTCCGGGAGCCCCACCAGAGAGCTGTCCACTTCCGCAGTTTTCGTTATATATAGATCTTTGTCAAAGGTGTCAACAGCCTGTCTCGTATGAGAAGAGTTACAATAAGTGGTTTCAAAACCCCTTTCCTCGTTTGGTTTGACCATTGTCGAAAGTTCTAAGCTCGCATCGCTAAAATTGTAAAACTCGGGCTAACGCCCTCAGACAGCTACAATTTTTTCACGCTCCGCTTCGCTAAGAACTTTTAGCAAAAATGGTCAAAATGGACTCGTCAAAGGGTTTTGAAACAGCCTCAAGTGTTAAGGGGTCAGCAAACAGCTATCAGCAAGTAGAACAAAATTGTTTGTAAGATGTTGCTTTGTAAATTTTAGGATATTTTCTGTTTCTCTTTGCTGATAGCTTACCCCTATGAAAGGGGATACAACGCATGGTGAACCATGACCGTCTGGCCCATCTTTTCAAGACACTGGTTCAGATAGATAGTGTGTCAAAAAAGGAGGGGTGCATTGCGGAAACCTTGCATGGGATCTTTGAATCCCTGGGGGCGGAGGTGCTAATCGATAAGGCCGGCTCAAAGGTGGGGGGTGATACCGGCAACCTGATAGCCAGACTCGAGGGGCGGAAAGCAGACGTTGCCCCGCTGCTGCTGAATGCCCACATGGATACGGTACAGCCGGGCGAGGGGGTTAAGGTCCTTTTTTCAGATGGGATTTTCACAAGCGACGGCTCGACTGTCCTTGGGGCCGACGATAAATCGGCCTTGGCCGTCATTATTGAGGCCATCAGGATTCTTCAGGAAAACAGGCTCCAATACGGGCCTCTGGAGGTGGTCATAACAATTTGTGAAGAGGTTGGTCTTCTGGGCGCCAAGAATCTCGATTATTCGATGATCAAGGCTCGATACGGTTACAGCCTGGATGCCACCGACACAGAGGGGATTGTGACCCGAGCCCCTGTTGCCAATCACATCCAGGTCAAGGTCCATGGTCGTGATGCACATGCTGGCGCTGAACCTGAAAAAGGTATTAACGCTATACATCTGGCGAGTCGGGCGATCTCAGGGCTCCGTGTTGGCCGCATCGATGAGGAGACTACAGCCAATATAGGGCTGATCGAGGGCGGCAAGGCCACCAACATTGTCCCTTCCCTTGTAACTGCTACTGGCGAGGTCCGCAGCCACAGCCTTGAAAAACTGGAGGAAGAAACAAAAAAGATTGTCCAGAGTTTTGAACAGCAAGTCTCCGAGTACAGGGAGTCGTTTCCCTCAGATGACGGACTTCCAAAGCTGGAAGTGGAGGTTCGTCAGGATTTTTCCGTCCTGAAGATTCCCGAGGACCACCCTGTTGTTAGCCTGGTAAAGGAGGCCGCCTCCAGCCTGGGACGAAAGATGGAAACCAAGACCAGCGGCGGCGGTAGTGATTCCAACATATTCTTTGGCCACGGGATCGTCACGGGTGTCCTTGGCACAGGCATGAAGGACGTGCACACGGTGCGAGAGTCGATTCGGCTGGATGACATGGTCAAGTCTGTAGAACTCCTCCTTGAGATCATACAGCTTCATGCCGAGAGGTGTTCAATACGATAATCTGCTTTGATGGCAACAAGGTTCTTTTGACTCCTATAGGGTACTGTGATAGAAAATCAAATAAATCGTGACTGGACAGTACGCGGGTAACCTCGGGAAACATATGGGAAATATAAGGGAATGAACCTTGCCTACTTTGATTGTTTTGCCGGGATCAGCGGCGACATGATTCTTGGCGCTTTGATCGATCTGGGCGTCCCAGGAGATTACATTGAAGAGAATATTCGCAACATCCCCCTTGAGGCCTTCCATCTGGAGATCGGCACGGCTGCCCGGATGGGAATTCACGGCCAGCAGGTCAAAGTTGTAGTTGAGGATAAAGACAAACACACCAGGAATTATAAAGACATAAGGCTCCTTATTAATGAGAGCCCCCTGCCGGACACAGTAAAGGGCTCGAGCCTTAAGATCTTTGGCAGACTCGCCGAGGTTGAGGCCTCAATCCACAACTGCTCCAAAGATAGCGTCCATTTCCACGAACTGGGGGGTGTGGATGCCATTGTGGATGTGGTTGGGGCTGCCTTTTGCATGGAATGGCTTGGCATCGGCAAGGTCTTTGCCTCAGAGATTCCAGTGGGCAAAGGGTTTGTAACGTGTGAGCATGGGAAACTTCCCGTTCCAGCCCCTGCCACCCTGGCCCTCCTTGATGGCGTGCCGGTCCACGGCACAGGAGTTTCCCACGAACTGGTTACACCCACCGGCGCTGCAATCCTTACATCGCTTTCTCAAGATTTTGGTCCCATGCCCAAGATGCTGATTCGACAGATCGGTTACGGCGTGGGGGGCCGTGATTTGAAAGAAATGCCAAACCTGCTCAGGGTTGTGCTGGGAGAGCCTGATTCGGGGCGAGAGACAGATCGCGTGACAATCGTTGAGACCAACATCGATGACATGAATCCTCAGATCTTCGGCTTTGTCATGGAGAGACTCTTTGAAGATGGTGCGCTTGATGTTATCTGGATTCCGATCTTTATGAAGAAGAACCGCCCCGGGACCATGGTCCAGGTCATATGCAATGAGGGTGATCGGGAGGCTATTGAGCGCCGGATTCTCTCAGAGACCACAGCTACCGGGGTGCGGTATTACCATGCAGGGCGAACAAAGCTTCCGCGAAGGACCAAGGAGGCGATCACTTCCTATGGCAAGGTGCGTGTAAAGGAGGTTTCAGGTCCCACAGGCAGAGTTTTTGTAGTCCCCGAATATGAGGACTGCAAGAGGATTGCCCTGGAGAAGAAGGTGCCTCTGAAGGTGGTGTATGAGGCCATAGTGAAGGAGACATCAGAGGATTGACGATTGATGATTGATTATTGGCGGAGGTACATGCAAGGAGAACGCAGGCGGGTGATATAGTATTCTGGATTTTGTTTAGCGGGGATCTTCTCCATTCGGCCCGAGCTCATGGCCGAGGGCAAGCCGACAGGCGCGATGCGGAATAAACCGATCTAGAATTACGGTAACAGTTCACGGGGCAAGGAACATCCCTTCACTTCGGCCTCCAATGCCTTTACCAGGTATGCTGTTATCGTCGGTGGAAATGGCTGGATGCCTACGTTCAGGGATATTTCTTACCCCGTATGGTGAACTATT
>JAUWXJ010000205.1 GCA_030616425.1 Desulfobacterales bacterium
CTGTGCCAAGCTCGGTTGGCGGCGTATGGTTGGCTTTCAAACCCGCAATCCACTACATCGAGCCCAGTTCGAGGTTACTCTGAGGGCCATGAGAGAGGCAAAGGCTAGTTTGCTGATGCAGCCTGTGGTTGAGCGTACCAAGCCAGGTGACATAGATTATTATACGCGAGTCCGATGCTATCAGGCAGCAAGTCGCCATTATCCTCCGAACATGATGCTTCTGTCTCTGTTGCCACTGGCTATGCGAATGGCTGGTCCTCGTGAGGCTCTCTGGCACGCCTTGATTCGCAAGAATTACGGATGCACTCATTTTATCGTGGGTCGGGATCATGCCAGTCCAGGGCTTAATAAAGAGGGGAAGCCATTCTATGAACCATATGCATCCCAGGAGCTCCTCAACCAGTACCAGAATGAGATAGGCATACAGATCATTCCATTTGAAGAGATGGTATATGTGGCGGAGAAAGATCAATATGTTTCACATAGGGAAATATCGGACGGTGAGGGTATCAAAACCCTTTCGAGTACAAAAATTAGAGATCTCTTGCGGTCCGGCCTTGAAATTCCACAGTGGGTTACGTTTTCTGAGGTGATGGAAGAGCTTAGAAAGGCTTACCCACCAAGACACAAGCAAGGATTTACTGTCTTTCTAACGGGCTTTTCTGGGTCTGGCAAGTCCACTATCGCATGGGTACTGCTTGCAAGGTTCCGGGAGATGGGAGATCGACCTGTAACACTCCTTGATGGTGATATTGTGCGCAGGCATCTTTCAAGTGAGTTGGGTTTCTCCAAGGAACACCGTGATATTAATGTACGTCGCATTGGTTTTGTAGCAAGTGAAATCACCAAAAATAGAGGAATTGCCATATGTGCCCCCATCGCTCCTTATCGGCTTTCACGAAGGCAGATCCGTGAGATGATTGAGCAGTACGGCGGCTTTATTGAGGTTCATGTGGCTACGCCTTTGGAGGTCTGTGAACACAGGGATCGCAAGGGTATTTATGCCAAGGCCCGAGCAGGCTTGATCAAGGGTTTTACAGGAGTGGATGACCCGTATGAGATTCCGGAAAATCCGGAGGTACGGGTGGATACCACTGACATGACGCCGGATGAGGCAGCCCAGGAAGTGTTACTCGAATTGCAGCGGCAGGGATATATGAAATAAGGCAGAGATGGTCAGATCTTCCCGTTAAATCTTTACCTGGATCTTGACAAGAGATTGGGGCTAGACCTCGAGCTGTGATTGATTCGCCGCTTATTCGCCCTGACCACATGCTTCAAGCATTCATATGGGAAAGAAGTTGGCCAGGTGAGGGAGCAAAAGGCAGAAGCACGCCACCAGACTGGCTTGAGGAGGAATTTAGATATGGGTATTGAAAAGGAATATTCAATCAGTCCTGATGGAGACAAATTCAAAATCCCCGAAGAAGAAGATTACCGAAAGGAGTACGACAGGCTTGAGAATCTGGTAAAGGACAAGCGAGAAGAGGGTTTTGAAATTGTGGTAGTGATGGGGCTGGGTTTTGTGGGCGCTGTTATGGCCGGTGTGGTGGCCGATTCAGTAGATAAAAAGACAGGCAAGCCTTCCAAGTTTGTCATCGGCATGCAGAGGCCGAGTACCCGAAGTTTCTGGAAGATGCCCCTTATCAACCGGGGCATATCACCGGTTAAGGCAGAGGATCCTGAAGTTGCTCCTATGATCGAGCGTTGCGTAAAGGAGAAGAAGACGCTAACCGCCACCTTCACCTACGATGCCCTCAAACTGGCAGACATATTGGTGGTGGATGTTCAATGCGATTTTCTCAAGCAAGAACTGGGGAATCTCGGGAGTGGATATGCAGATATAAGCGCCCTGGAGACCAGTTTCAAGACAATTGGACAAAAAATCTCGCCTCATTGCCTCATACTAATAGAAACCACCGTGCCCCCAGGAACCACTGAGTACGTAGCCTACCCCATGATAAAAAAGGCTTTTATGTCACGGGGCATTGAAGATGAACCATTACTGGCTCACAGCTTTGAGAGAGTGATGCCAGGAAGAGATTATGTACGGTCTGTGAGAGACTTCTGGCGCGTGTGCAGCGGCATCAATGAAGAAAGCCGTGAAAAAGTGACACGGTTTCTGTCCGAGATCCTCAATGTGGAAGAATATCCCCTGACAGTCCTTGACAAGCCCATTGAAAGCGAAACGTGCAAGATTGTGGAGAACAGCTACAGGGCCACCGTCCTGGCCTTTCTCGATGAGTGGAGCCTGTTCGCAGAAACCAATGGGGTTGACCTCATCAAGGTGATCAATGCCATTAAAGTTCGACCCACGCACAGTAATATCATTTTCCCCGGGCCCGGCATTGGCGGCTATTGCCTTCCCAAGGACGGGGGGTTGGGCCTTTGGGCTTACAAGCACTTGATGGGGTTTGAAAACGATATCTTCAAGATCACGCCGCAAGCCATTAATATTAATGACACGAGGGCCTTACATGCGGCGCAACTGGTCCGCGACGCCTTAAGAAATATGGGCCGTATTGTTGCAGCATCCCAGTTAACTCTCCTGGGAGTATCCTACCGGGAAGATGTGGGAGACACCCGCTACAGTGGCTCCGAGATCATTATCCGGAAATTGACTGAGATGGGAGCCGAAGTCAAAGCCCATGATCCTTATGTGCAACATTGGTGGGAGCTTGAAAAACAGGATACCTATCCAACGACAGCTGGCAGCTGGTCGCGTTTTTTCCGCAACCAAGAGCAGCTTAGCAAATTTCGCATGACCCTGGACCTGGAAGGCGCCTTGAAGGGCTCCGATGCTGTCATCTTCGCGGTACGACATGAAGCCTATCTGCAACTTGAACCGGATGAAGTGGTTAGTATGGCCGGCTCCCCCTTGGCGGTTGTGGACTGTTTTGGTATCCTGGATGATGCCAAAATAGAACGGTACTTTGAGTTGGGTTGCGAGGTCAAAGGCCTGGGACGAGGTCATATCAACAGGATAAAAGATAAAGTTCGAAAGAGTAAGCTTGGTTCGATTAACTGCGCTTGATGATTGCGTTCAGGAGGGTCGGAAATACCAAGAAAGGTCTTATTAGGCCGAAAATAGAAAATTGAATATAGCAGGAGACTTACGATGAAAATACTGGTTACCGGTGGTGCAGGTTTCATTGGCTCTAATGTGGTTGATGGTTATATTGAAAAAGGACACACCGTTGTAGTGGTAGATAATTTATTTACCGGAAAAAAGGAAAACCTAAACCCCGCAGCCACCTTTTGCGAGGTAGATATAAGGTCTACAGAAGTCAGAAAGATTATTGAAAAAGAAAGGCCTGAGGTAGTTAATCACCATGCAGCACAGATAAGCGTTCCCGCTTCGGTGCAAGACCCTTCTTTTGATGCCGATGTTAATGTTAAAGGTCTCATTAATATATTGGAGGCATCTAGAAAAAATGGGGTTCGCAAGGTTGTTTTCATCTCCTCGGGTGGTGCAATTTATGGGGAAGCAGACCAATATCCAACAACCGAGAACTACTCCCCAGAGCCCCTTTCACCTTATGCCATTACCAAGCTTGCCTCCGAATGTTACCTATCCTATTATCATCATCAGTGGGGCCTTGATTATACCATACTCCGATACGCTAATATCTATGGGCCGCG
>JAUWXJ010000064.1 GCA_030616425.1 Desulfobacterales bacterium
GACAGAGCGAAAAATATTCAAGCAGCTACTAACGAGAAAGCAAAAAATCAACACCGTAACAACACAACACAGAAGAAAAAATAAAGCCTTAAGAGATAACAGAGACCTACAGCACTTTCTTGGTTTGAAGCGGTGGGAAAAGATCGCCACCGAACTTCGTCAAGAACCAATTCATGATACAAAACTTGTCCAGAATAAAGAGTTTTCGATAAAGAAATACAAAGCGATATTTTCAAGGGTCTCGCCCTTTTATATACAACAACAGACTGTGATACGTCTATAATTGTTTCCTATTAATATTACCGTATAAAAGTTAATACCCTAAAGTTTTGTTAATTAAACTTATGGGCAAGTAGTTTGTCCCATCCCCATATATGATCTGTAATTCCCGCCTCCATAGCAGGTGTAACCCTTAACGTGCTATGAATCCTCATAAAATTGTAATGTATAAAATGTAAAGACAATGCGGCCTTTAGATTCTCTAATTTCTTTGAGAATCCGTTGGTCAAACGGGTGAGTCGCCTTATATGCATCCGCATTGTAAGGTTTTGTCGCTCAACATAAGATGTGGATACGTGTTTATGGTCGGGATTCCCTGTAATTACCTTGGATAGCACCTCCGTGACTTTTGGTGGGGCGTACCTCCTAGCCTCAACACAATCAGCAGCGAAAATCTTTATCAGTTGTGCAAAATCTATATCTGCGCCAAACGTTTCTTCTACTGCCGGAAGATATGAATTGAAGCCGTCTGTTGTTAGTTGAATCCGTCCGTTCCCGTTTAGTTTGTGTTGTAAGGCCCGCATAAACCGAGTGGTTGTCCTTCTATTCCTTTTGCCAACGACAAAGAGAGGAATCAGCTTTGTATCAGGGTCTAAGGCAACAAAAATATATTGATCGCCAAAATCGGAATTCAATCGTTCCCGTTTGTTTAATTGACTTTCCTTTTTCCCCACAAACGTCCAAATTTCATCTGCCTGGATTCTTTTGCAATGGAATTCACGTAAGCGTTTATCCATTACCTTTTGACACTTGTTACCAATTCGCACCAATAGCCTCATTATTGTATCTCTGTGGACTCCCGTCATTCGTTCCGTGCTTCGTATGCTGTTACCTTCAACAAGTGCCTTTAGCACTTGTATTTGTTTTTCTTTAGGCGTGACGTTCATTATCGAATCCTCCTTGACATTCCCGGCGGAGAACCCGATAATTGAACTTAGGTCGGTTCGAGTGGGTCACTCCACCCGGATTGATTAGCTCCCGTCGTCTGTGGCGACAGATGACGGGAGTGCTTAAATATATGCTTGACTTTGGTGGCGGTCGTGGTAAAATATCAATAAAATTGGCCGCCTTTATGGTGGCGAATACCATGTGTTCCCCTCGGAATGTATGGTTTGGGGCCGTGGTGGTGACAGCCATCACGGCCCATTTTTATTCAGAAAACAACTTTCTCTTGTTCGTTGAATTGAAACACTCCAGGCTCTATTCTTCTGACAAGTCCTTCCTGAGTTAATTCGGACATAATAACTCGACTATATGTGTTACTAATCTTTAAGCCTTGTCGCCTAACATATTCTCGGATTTCTACCCCGGTAAAGGATTCGTCTCTAAAATCAGTTTTTATTGCCTGCCTATAGGCTTGTTTGGGTTTTTTCCCTGTTAAGGGTCTAGACATCTCAGCTTTGTCCCCACTTTCATCTAATTTGATGATTGTGAGGATCGTTCCTTCTTTTAAAGAAAGAGATTGTTCAATATTTTTAATGGATTCTTTAAGGTGAGAGCTTTTTTCTATTAGAGGCCCAACTTGTTCTTGTAGAGCTGCCATTTTTTTCTGTATCGGCCTGATTTTCTTTGAAATATCATAATATTCAGCTCTAATTTGAACAATCTTATTCGCTACAAGGTTTCGTATTGTATCTAAATTATCTTTCATGGTCTTTCTCCTTTCTTCTTGACAAATGTATATAGTTTTATTAAATTAAAAAAACGAAAGGTGGCTCCGCCGGGATTCGAACCCGAACTCGGTGGTTTAGTAGACCACTACTCTATCCAATTGAGTTACGGAGCCTCCTTCTTTCTCTCTGATGCCGAATCGGGGTCCAATCTGGTTCGGCATTAGTATTTAAATAACACCTTTAAACTGGCGTGTCAATAGGCAAGTGTTATTTTCTTTACATCAGGAATTATACGATTGATTTTTAACGGTGTCAAGGTTTTTTTCGGCAGGCGTTTAAAATAGGTTTTATAGAGCTACTGCCATAGAATGGTTTTTGTAGGTGGGCCACGTTGGTTTATAATTTTCGACTTCGTTTCCCCATTGGTGCCAATTCTTTCGAGTACCACGGGCAAATAGCTCTAAATAAGGCCCGGGGCTACAAGCTTCAATAATTTCATATAGTTCCTCTGGTTTTTTCGAGTGTTCCTGTTTTCGTGATCTGATTATGTTGACCTGGCTCCGTCCGGGGGCAAGAGTTCTTAGCCTTCCCCTTATGCCAAAGAGGATTATTTCTGTTGTATTACGAAAATAGAACCCTACCCCACGACCATCCGGCCCCCCATCTTTACGAACTTTATGCCAAATTAAGTTAGTTTTGTAGTTAAATCCCCAACTTTCTAAAACCCTTAATCCTTCCAAAAGAAGGGCGTTCGGGACCCAAAGATATAAATGAGTTTTCTCGGCAGCTACCTTTGATACGGGTATCTTTCTAATTTCTTTGAAACTTAAAGTAGAATACCGCGAAAGACGACGATGTTCGGGGGCTATCTTTCCCGTTCGATTGGTAAACCGCCATGGCGGGTCCGCCAAAATTGTTCCATACGAGCCCTTTACTTTTTTCATGAAATCCTCTGGTGCCGTTATTCTTTTAGACATTTTTTATTCATCCTCTATATAAAGTCTCTTTGAAATCCCAAATACCAATATTGGACACCCGCCACCGCCACCGCCTTCTATGCGTGGCAACAACTTGCGCATCCATGTGCTACTCCAACCATATTTTTCCCATGTCTTTTTTCCAAGCTCCTTAAAAATTTCGCTTAGCTCATCTGCCTTAGTGATTATTATTCCTACGCTAATAGCTCTCAGGTCAAACAACAGTCGGAAGTTGTTCAGGTCCCGATCATAGAAAGGGTCTTTATTGCTCCATTCAATTTCGAGCGCAACCCTGTTCTTGAAACAATCAACCTCATGTGTGGGGCTCAAGGCTTCATTCTGGTCGACTGTGATTTTGGTATCAAACGCCTTTTTTACCCATTCTCGGCTAAAAAAAGCCTGATTAAACCATTGCGAGATTAGTGATAAACCACCACCTGGCGCAAGTACGTGGCTCTTGGGTAATCGAAAGTCCGTCAAAACGGCGATAATATCTGCCCATTCGTCCGGGAAATCAGCATGAAGAACAGCACAGGCATGCTTCCATTCATGAACTTCATAATGATCCAAAATAAAAGGGGGAAGAAGATCAGGTCCCATCCAAATCATCCCAGCTTGGTCACGCTATCTTGTGGTAAGAAGGCCGCAAACTACTATATATGGGATGGATGCTATCTGACCTATATATCCCTGTCAAGGGGAATGTTAACCTATTTAATCAAGCAATGGAAGATAGGAAAACTTTAAATTAGGACAGTACCCGGCTCAGCGTTCGGCTTGCAAATGCACTGAAGGTAGTCTATATTTTAAAAGATATACATGAAATCACCGGACATAGGAACCAAAGACATCTCGTTTACCGAATTTGACCTTCCCCAACAGGCCTTGAAGGGGATAGACTCCGCAGGCTTCACACACTGCACGCCGATCCAGGCGCTTGCCCTGCCCATTACACTCAAAGGAGACGACATTGCTGCCCAGGCCCAGACCGGCACAGGCAAGACAGCCGCCTTTCTCATTACGATATTTGATCGCCTCATAAGGGGACATAAAGCAAAAGGTGTAGGGCCCAGCGCCCTCATCATTGCCCCGACCCGAGAGCTTACGGTTCAGATCTGCGATGAGGCCAAGCTTCTTGGAAGTTATACTGATTTTAAGGTGCTATCAGTCTTTGGCGGTATCGACTACATTAAACAGCAACAGGCCCTTCGCAGAGGGACCGACATAGTGGTTGCCACTCCAGGCCGCCTTATCGACTACATGAAGCAAAAGGTCTTCAGCCCCAAAAACGTGCGCATCCTGGTCATTGATGAAGCAGACCGGCTATTTGACATGGGGTTTGTAAAAGACCTCCGTTATATCCTCAGACGATTGCCTCGTTACACCAGACGGCAGTCCATGCTTTTTTCCGCCACGCTTTCATATGCGGTTATGGAGCTGGCCTATGAGTACATGAACAATCCACAAGAGGTCTGTGCAGATCCCGAAAGCATCACGGTAGAAGAGATCGACCAGGTCTTGTACCACATGGGCAATGATGTGAAACCGAACCTTTTGCTAGGCCTGCTGAGGCACGAGACATGGGAACGCCTTCTCATTTTTGCCAATACTAGAGTCGGTGTCGAGATGCTTGCTCGGAAGCTGACGCGCAACGGCTTTGCAGCCCTTGGAATCACCGGCACGGTACAACAGAAGAAGCGTTTGAAGATCATGCAGCAGTTCAAGGCAGGTAAGGTGAAGATCCTGGTCGCAACAGATGTGGCCTCCCGGGGCATTCATGTTGAAGATATCGACATTGTCATCAATTACGACGTACCCCAAGACCCTGAAGATTATGTCCACCGCATCGGACGCACTGGTCGATTGGGCAAGACCGGAAAGGCCATTATGCTTGCCTGTGAAAAATATGTATATCATCTGGAGGCTGTGGAGGAATTTATTGGAGAAAAAATAAAGGTGGAATGGGCTGAGGAGGATTTGTACGAGAAAGATCGGGATAGGCCGTTTCGCCCAAGGCTGAAAAAGCATTTATCACGTCGCACCACACGATCTTCTCCCTCCAGGAGAAGACAAAAAACTACAAAATAAAAGCAACCGTCAAGGGGCAAGGAAACCCCCTGAATCCGCCTTAGGCGGACATACCGTCTTAAAGGCTTAACCCGAGCGCGCTGAGCCAGGCAGTAACCGCCCTCTCCACCAGCTCATAGTAGTTGAGAGACCCTCCCAGGCCCCGTCTACCAAAAAAATAGTTGATCTCAAGCAAAAAGGGCTCATGCATTTTTTCATCCTCTGAAATGAGGAGATCAAGACCCGCAAGATTGATTCCGGTCTTTGAGCAAAACTCTTTCACTACGGTCGTACCTGCCTCCTGCAACTCAGGATCTGTATGATGGTCAATGACAGCCCCGGCCTTCAGGTTGGTTAGAAACTGTGACGGATCCTGCTGCACGCGCCAGTAGCTGAAAAATTCGTCTCCTATGACTGCTACACGGAGGCTCCTGCCACCTGAAGAAATATACTCCTGAAGCAAAAAACCTTTCTGTCCGCTTTCCTCTGTGCGTTGCGCCCTTTCCAGGGCCCGCTCCAAGTCCTCGGGCGTTTTAAGCAAAAAGATTCCCTCACCCTCACCGCCCAAGTTGGACTTGAACACATAGGGGAAATGAAGCGGGGGCTTGTGCGCCTTTTTTCCAAAATTGTCATAATAGACAGAAACTGTCTCAAATGAATAGGTACGGGGAAACAGGGCGCCCACCCTTTTGAAAAGCCGGGCCTGGCCTAGTTTGCCCGGGAAATCAAAGCGCACATCATAGTTGGGAAATACATGTGCACAATGCTTGCGGCACATCCTGTAAAGGGCCTCCCTGCAGCCTTGAGGAAGGATTACTGCCTCTGCCTCGGAAATAGCAGCCCGATCCTCATCGTTTGGCAGCCGGCCCGCGCAAAGGATGTTCTTGTGGGCCACAATGTTCGGATGAAACGACAGAATCATCTCAGTACCCGAACCTCCTGATAGCCGCGGCATCCTGGGTCCACTTCTTTTGAACCCTGACCCACAGCTTCAAAAAGACCTTGCGCCCCACCATAACCTCGATGTCCTCCCTGGCCTGCTCACCGATGCGCTTCAGCATCTTGCCACCCTTGCCGATGATCATCGGTTTTTGAGACTCGCGCTCCACATGGATGGTGGCCTGGATCTCGATCAGGTCTTTCTCGGGTCGCTCCTTGAAGGACTCCACTGTGACTGCCACACCATAGGGGATCTCCTGTTCTGTCAGACGGAATACCTTTTCCCGGATCATCTCTGCTGCGATGAAACGCTCCGGCATATCTGTAACGCTCTCTTCAGGGTAGTACTTTGGCCCTTCAGGGAGCACGGCAACCATCTCTTTAACCAGTTCATCAACCTGGGTGCCGTTCAAGGCCGAGATCGGCACTATCGCCCGGAAGGGATAGACCGCATCCCACTCTTCCATGAGGGGTAGGAGTTTCCCCTTCTTCACCAGGTCAACCTTGTTGATAGCGAAAATCACAGGCAGACCCCTCTTTTTCAGGGACTCAAGGATAATCTCATCTGAAGCATTATCTGCGGAAACAGCATCTATAATAAACACTATCAGATCAACGTCTCCCAGGACCTTCAGGGCCACCTCCACCATGCGCACACTCAAAGGCCCCCTGGCCTGATGAATACCCGGGGTATCCAGAAAGATGAGTTGCGCTTCAGGGAGATGGGCCACACCCAGGACCCTGTGGCGGGTAGTCTGTGGCTTTTTTGAGGTGATCGCGATCTTTTGGCCGATCAGCCGGTTCAACAGGGTGGATTTCCCCACATTCGGCGCACCAATTATGGCAACAAACCCGGATTTGAATGAAGTCTCGGTGTTCATAAGATTTTTTCTCTTTCGGAAACCTTCTCCTGTTATCTTTTCAGCCCGTGGACACCTTCCGGGGGAACCAGTGGGTGGTCTTGAGGCAAATCTTTACCAGCATAAGCATTACCGGGACCTCAATGAGCACACCCACAACGGTTGCCAGGGCCGCCCCGGAGGAGAGGCCAAAGAGCATGGTCGAGGTGGCAATCGCCACTTCGAAATGGTTAGAAGCGCCTATCATGGATGAAGGAGCCGCATCCTCATAGGAGAGTTTGAGTGGACGAGACAAACCATAGGCTAACCAGAAGATAAGATTCGTCTGAATGAAAAGAGGGATGGCGATCCAGAGGATTGTGAGCGGGTTGGAAACTATGACCTCCCCCTTGAAAGAGAAGAGTAATACCAAGGTGATTAAGAGGGCGATAATGGTGACGGGGGTGAGAATGTGTAGAAACTTTTCTTTAAACCACAGCTCTCCGCGGCTCTGAATTATCAGCTTTCTGGAAATATAACCAGCGACGAGCGGAAGGGCCACGTAGATACCGATAGACAGCACCAGGGCCTGCCATGGAACAGGAAGCCGCCCCACGCCCAGGAGAAATCCTCCTAGAGGACCGAATAGAAAAAGCATGGTCAGGGAATTGATGGCCACCATAATCAGTGTGTGTCCATCATTTCCTCGGGCCAGGTAGCCCCAAACGAGGACCATCGCCGTGCACGGGGCGATCCCCAAAAGGATGCAGCCGGCAAGATAGCTCCGCCAGAGTGGCACCTCCAGCATCTTAACCCCGTTGTGCAACACTACCTTTCCCGCACCGTGCATCTCATTTACGGCAAGGTCGAGACCAAGGGGCATTTTCACATAATCCATCGCCTCTGGCCCGATAAGGGCGAAGAATGCCGTGCCCAGAAAGAAGAGGGAAATGGCATACATGGTAAAAGGTTTAATCGCCCAGTTCACGAAAAGGGTCAGGGCGACCGGCTTCACGTTCTTCCCCGCCTTGAGAACCTCTCCGAAATCGATCTTCACCATGATGGGATACATCATAAAGAAGAGACAGATGGCAATGGGGATCGAAACAACAGGGGCTTCTCCCACGTAAATGGCCAATCCGTCAAGATACTTCGCGAATCCTGGAGCCACTTTTCCAAGCATAATACCGACTAGAATGCAAAGAATCACCCAGACGGAAAGATACTTTTCAAAAAGGCTGAGCCCTTTCGGCTCCTTGGTAACGCACGCTTCAGTTGCCATTATTCATCTCCATCAAGAAAGAGTCTCGTCGGTTTTCTGTGGCTGCCTAATACTAAGGAATGCGTAATATTGTTTGCAATAACTATCTTCGCCACCCGACGCTGATCTCCTCTGGAACCGAAATATAGCGTCCTTTCCGCAATTATTATATTGCCGTTTGGCTATGCCTTTCAGCCGCAAATTATTTCTTGCAGACATCTTCACGCTGGATCGTGGGGATCTTTTCCACAAGATCGGCGATCTGCGGATCTGCCTCCAGCCAGTGCCTGAGATTCCCTAAAAGGCTGGCCACATAAGGACTGCTACTCCCGTCCGCAGGTTGATAGTTGACCCACACACCCTCTTTCCGGGAAGTGATTAAGCCCGCATCTTCAAGTACTTTGAGGTGCTTAGATACAGTAGGCTGGGCTATCTTGAGTGCGGCCTGAATTTCACAGACGCACATCTCCTGATGTTGCAGCATCTTCATGACCGCTACCCGATTCGGATCAGAAAGGGCCTTCATGACCTTAACAAAATCTTTCATCTGGATCTCCTTAGATATTCCGTTTTGGCAATATATAGTCCGATCTCTTGGTTGTCAAGACCCTTATATCCCCCATAACTCCATTAATATGAGATCACTTGACAATGAGGCTGAGGAGTTGCATCTTATTAGATACGGAAACGACAAAAGGAACGCGTTTTTGTGAAGGAAGAAATGAACAACCCAGAAAGGTCAAAAATTGATCAGGCCTCCTTTGGAATGGGGACGCCTGTCAACTTGACCACCTGCTGACCCAAGAAAAGAAGGGCCCAGGTGGGGACCATCCTGGATCAGCCGTTTGTGGCCGGTTCCGTGCAGACACCCGCCGGCAAGGTGCCCCAGGTCTCGTCCACCCTGTCCCGGGCCGACCACTGGGGGACCATCAAGGCACGCTGGGGCGTGGGCCGCATGCACTACACCGTCCATCCCGGCCTCTATGCACTCGGAATGCCGGACGACCAGGCACCTGTACTGGTCACCGCCAATTACAAGATGAGCTTTGATCGGCTGCGCGAGGCGTTGCCGGGTCGTGATGCCTGGATCCTGGTCCTGGATACAGAGGGGATCAATGTCTGGTGTTCCTCGGCAAAGGGGACTTTCGGAACACAAGAGCTGGTTCAGCGCATTGCCTCAAGCGGCCTTGCCAGGGTAGTGGCTCACAGAAAGCTGATCCTGCCACAACTGGCAGCCCCGGGGGTTGCAGCCCACCTGGTGCCGAAGCTCTCCGGGTTCAAGGTCATCTACGGCCCGATCCGGGCAACAGACCTCCCTGCGTTTATCGACAGCGGCTTCAAGCATACGCCCGAGATGCGGCGAAAGACCTTTACAACCCGGGAAAGGGTGGTCCTGATCCCGGTCGAATTTGTGTGTGCCTCGAAATGGGCCCTGATCATATTCCCGATCTTTTTCCTTTTGGGCGGGCTGGGAGGCCCGGGCGGATTCTGGGCGAATGCACTCAATCACGGTCTTTTTGCCGTGTTCGCCCTCCTGAGCGCGCTTGCTGCTGGCGCGGTCCTGACGCCACTCCTGCTGCCCTGGCTGCCGGGCAGGGCCTTTTCCCTGAAAGGCCTGAGTCTGGGGCTGATAGCAGCACTGATCCTCGCGCTCTTTAGGGCAGGAGATTTGGCCGCATGGCCTGAACGGCTTGAAATCGTGGCCTGGTTTTGCCTGGTCCCGGCTGTGGCAACATATCTTGCCATGAATTTTACCGGCGCTTCCACCTACACCTCTCTTTCAGGCGTGAAAAAAGAGATGAAATGGGCCGTGCCTCTTCAGATCGCAGGGGGTGTGGTGGGATTATCGCTGTGGCTCGGATCACGCTTTATGACCTGACGGGAATAAGTTGGAACCGAAAAGAAAAAATTTATCACGAAAGGCCGAAACTGCGAAAGGAGGAAAAAAGAAAAAATAGCATTTCATGTTTTCCATCTTTCGTGTTTTGCGGCGTTCGCCTTGAGAAGAGGCGTGATTGTCTTTGTAGTATTCTTTGAAAAAGAACATGAACTCTATTTCTAAGGAACTAAAATGGGAGAACTAATATATCTAAAGGATGTAGCCACACTGGCACTTGACGAGGAAAAGTGCGTGGGCTGTGGCATCTGCCTCCTTGTCTGCCCGCATGCTGTTTTGAGCATGAACAATGAACATGCCCGGATTGAAAACCTGGACGCCTGCATGGAGTGCGGGGCGTGTGCCCTGAACTGCCCAACAGAGGCGATTACTGTACAGGCCGGTGTGGGGTGCGCTGCTGCCGTCATCAATACAGCCCTGGGCCGCGAGAACGCCTGCTGCGTGATTGAGCCGAAAGACGATTCAGGTGGAGCTTGTGCCACGTCAGACAAACCCGATAAACCCACCTGCTGTTAAGCTGACCACTTTTTATCCTTGCCTATAACCATCCAATTTGATATGTAATTTCCAATATTTGATCCCGACTGCACCCATTGAACCTCTTTTCACGAAAACGTGAAATACGTTAATGCGACTGCTGCGATCCTATTCCTCATCTTCACCACGAATCCAGTTAGAAGGAACTCTTCGTCACTATAGGCAGCGTATATATTCAATGAAAGGAGGAGAAAGATGTCAACTACAGGAGAAAAACCAGGTAAAGGTGTTTATACTTGCACAAACTGCGGACAAACAGTGGTTCTTGATGATGATACTGATACACTACCGCCTTGCCCGAATTGTAGTGGCACGGAGTATATACCGTAGAGGGCGATAGGAATCAGGCCTCAACAATTGACACAGGCAGAAGATTCTCGAACATAAGAAACTCAAAACAATATTTTCGGAGATCACCAATAAAATCAGACTTGTTGAAAGTTGAGACCTGACCCCCTATCTTTTGTTTATTGTAATAAATTTCGATATGATACTGGTGTTGCAGTAATACAAAACTGCATATAGGAATTATACTCTAAGGTTGGGCGGTGAAACAACTGGCCAGTAGATTTCGGGCAAAAGATACGGACGAATTAGCG
>JAUWXJ010000144.1 GCA_030616425.1 Desulfobacterales bacterium
CTGGCTATATGATCCATCTCCTTGGTGCGGATCTGAATCTCCACCCGCTCCCCCAAAGGCCCGATCACCGTGGTGTGGAGGGACTGGTACATGTTAGGCTTGGGGATACCAATGAAGTCCTTGAAACGTTTAGCTATAGGCTTCCATATTGAATGGATCACCCCGACAGCTTGGTAGCAGTGCTGCACCGTATCCAGGATAATACGGAAGGCGAGGACGTCATACACCTCCTCAAAGTCGACATCTTGTTTCATCATCTTTTGATAGATCCCGTAGAAATGTTTGTGCCGGCCTTGAACCTGACAGGAAAGATCGGCTTCTGCCAACTTCGTTTCAATAGCTTTTCTTATGCTATTGATTTGCTCTTGTTGTTCATCCTTTTTCTTTGCCACTTGGTTGGCAATCTCCCGATACTGGTACGGAAAAAGATACATGAATGCGATATCTTCTAGCTCGGTTTTAATCCAATAGATACCGAGACGGCTGGCCAGGGGAGCATAAATGTCGAGAGTTTCCTGGGCAATCTCGACTTGCTTCTTTTCTGTTTGGAACTGAAGTGTGCGCATGTTGTGGAGTCGATCGCACAGCTTGATGAGGATAACGCGTATGTCATCCGCCATGGCAAGAATCATCTTTCGGATGCTTTCGGCCTGACGGGCCTCAGAACTCCGAAATGCGAGACGACTCAACTTTGTCACACCCTCCACGGTGTGGCCCACGGGTTCACCAAACAACCGAGTCAAGTCTTCTATGGTTGCCTTGGTGTCCTCCAAGGTATCGTGCAGAAGACCAGCTGCCACACTCACAGGACCCAACTGCAGCTCGGTCAATAACCCCGCCACCTCCAGGGGGTGAGATAGGTACGGCTCCCCGGAAAGACGCACCTGGCCTTCGTGGATGCGCGCCGAATAAATATAAGCCCTTTCAACAAGATCCAGGTCCGCCTCTGGGTAATAGGCGCTGATACGGTCCAGAATGTCAGTGATTCGAATCATGTCCGGTGTTTGTTGAGTAGTTAAGTAGTTGAGTGGTTGAGTCGGGATTGAAACCACATGTCGTTACCCAACTCAGATAAGCCGGAACCAAAAAAGAAAATAATCACGAAAACACGAAAAAAGGTAACACGTTACGTGTCTGAAAAAGGGCCTTTTGCGAACGACATTGAGCAATTTTGGAAAAAGATTCATGAAGAGCGGAGCGTCAAAATCGCATACTGTTTGAGGGCGTTAGCCCGAGTTTAGCGCAAGGCTTCACTCCGTGCTGCGATTTAGTGGAGCGATTCATGAATCCCAAAATGGCTCACAGGAGTGAGCAAAATCGGGCCTTTTTCAAAGAGCTAAACTCTTACGAAAAGAGGAATCAGCCCCACTCAACCACTCAACTATTTCACGATCCTTTTACTCAGTATGCCTTGGCAAAGACAACCTGCTGCGTGCTCTTATCCCCGCAAGCGATACATCTTCCGGTCTTCTCTTCAGCATTTAGGGGGATACAGCGGATCGTGACACCCAGGTCTGTCTTTATTTTTTCCTCACACCCCTGGTTCCCGCACCAGTGGGTGTAGGCAAAGCCCCCGTGGATCTCAGGCTTTTCTGGATCCTGGGGCGTGAAAAAAGCATGAAAGTCCTCTTTGGAATCGATCTGTCTAGTGTTTTTTTGCCTGAGCCGCAATGCCCGATCAAACAGGTTCTTTTGAATCTCATCCAATGTCAAAACAATCGTTTTGATAAACTGATCGCGTGGGATCGATTCCTTTTTTGTGGATTCCCTATCCCGTCGACCCACAAAGACGGAGTTCTCGGCAATATCCCTCGAGCCTATCTCCACACGCACCGGAATCCCTTTCTTGATCCAGTCCCATCCTCTGCCCCCACCAGTTTCCCTATCATCGATCTCAACTCCTATCTTGCGATCATGGTAATATTGCTCGCTTAGCTCCCTGGCCAGGGCCTGGGTAAAGTCCATAACCATACCTCTGCTATCAGGTTTCTTGATAATAGGCATCAAGGCCACGTGTGATGATGCGATCATGGGTGGAAGCACCAGCCCGTTGTCATCGCCGTGGGTCATGATAATCGAACCGATGAGACGCGTGGAAACCCCCCAGGATGTAGTCCACGCGTACTCCTCTTTTTCCTGGGCAGACTGGTATTTTATCTCAGAGGCCCTTGCGAAATTTTGGCCCAGAAAATGAGACGTCCCGGTCTGCAGGGCCTTTAGATCCTGCATCATTGCTTCAAGTGTGAAGGTGTTAACTGCACCAGGGAATCGCTCAGACGCGGACTTTTCCCCTTTAATGATAGGGATTGCGAGATAGCTTTCAGAGAGCCTCTCATAAATGTCGAGCATCTGAAGCGTTCTCTCCATGGCTTCTTCCTGTGTGGCATGGGCGGTGTGGCCTTCTTGCCAGAGGAACTCGCTGGTTCTCAAGAAGATGCGTGGCCGCATTTCCCACCTGACCACGTTTGCCCACTGATTGATAAGGAGGGGCAAGTCCCGGTAGCTGCTCACCCACCTTGAAAAAGATTCTCCTATAATCATCTCAGATGTTGGCCTTACAACCAGAGGCTCCTCCAGCGGCCCGGCAGGAACAAGACTCCCGTCTTTGCCTTTTTCCAAACGGTGATGGGTCACAACAGCACACTCTTTGGCAAAGCCCTCCACGTGTTCCGCTTCTTTTTCAAGAAACCGCTTGGGTATAAACAGGGGAAAGTAGGCATTCTTAACCCCTGTTTCCTTGAACATGTTGTCCAATACGTGCTTTATGTTTTCCCAGAGCACATAGCCCCACGGCTTGATGACCATGCATCCCCGCACAGGTGAGTTTTCAGCTAGCTCCGATGCCTTGACAACCTGCTGATACCATTCGGGGTAGTCTTCGCTCCGCGTTGGGGTGATTGCAGTTGGGGCCTTATTTCCTTTTCCCATCTCGATGCCTCGTCTCATACGCTTCCACTTCCTTAAGAAGGACCTCAACCAGCGTTCGTTCTTTCACTTTGCGTACCACCTTCCCCTTCTTGAAAAGGACCCCATGACCTTTACCGCCAGCAATCCCGATGTCAGCCTCCCGTGCCTCCCCAGGTCCGTTTACCACGCATCCCATGATGGCAAGCTGCACAGGGGTAGTATTGGTGAGCAAGGTCGACTCCACGCGCTCAACGATTTCGACCAGGTCAATCTCACACCGGCCGCAGGTGGGACATGAAACGATTTCAGGACCGCGTTGCCGAATCTTCAAGGCCTTTAATATCTCATAGCCGACCCGGACTTCATCGACCGGGTCCCGGGTAAGGGAGACCCGGATAGTGTCACCAATCCCCTCGGCAAGGAGGATGCCGATACCCAGGGCCGACTTGACAGTACCTGAAAAAAGGCTGCCCGCTTCAGTAACTCCCACGTGCAGCGGGAGGTCGGTCTGGGAAGAAAGCAACCGGTAAGCTTCAACGGTTCTTTCCACATCAGATGCCTTGATGGAAACTTTAATGTCATGGAAATCAAATGATTTTAGCTGCTCAACATGCCGTAAAGCGCTCTCCACCATGGCCTGAGGAGTAGCGACCCCCTTGTATTTCTTCAGGAGGTCTTTTTCAAGTGAACCCGCGTTGACTCCCACGCGAATCGGAATGCCTCGCTCCTTGGCCTCTTTGGCAATAGCCTTTATCTTCTTGGGCCCACTGATATTGCCCGGATTGATCCGGAGTCCGTCTGCGCCGGCCTTCATGGCTGCTAGGGCCAGCCGGTAGTCAAAATGAATATCAGCTATCAGGGGTATGGAGATCTCTTTCTTGATGGATGTGATCGCCTCTGCGGCTGGCTGATCCGGGACCGCCACCCGCACAAGCTCGCAGCCCACAGGCTCCAAGCGGTGAATCTGTGCCACCGTGGCAGCCACATCGTGGGTGTAGGTATTGGTCATTGACTGGACGGCGATCGGGGCGCCACTGCCGATTCTGACCCCTCCGATCGATATCTGTCTGGTCTGCTTGCGTCTTGCAATGAGAGGCATGATATTATAGATTATAATCTTATAAAGCGTTTAGAACTGGGTAACTGAACAGGGAAAATACTATTTTAAACAATTAAGATTAGCAAATTGCTTCTTTTTATTCAAGAAAAATAAAGGCCCGCCTGTGTACTACAAGGGTCCTATATATCGTCCACCTAGCGAGGCCGACTCTTTACTTATCCAGGCCACGATCGGGTGCCCTCATAACAGATGCACATTCTGTATGGTCTATAAGAACGGACCGAGGTATCGCGTACGGCCGGTTAGTGACGTGAAGGAAGATATCTTGAAGGCCAAGAGCCATTACGGCTTACATGTGCAGACCCTATTTCTTCCGGCTGGCAATACCATAGCCATGAAGACAGAAGACCTATCCGAAATATGCTCTTTTGCCAAGGCCACTTTTCCAACACTTGAACGTATTACAGTTTACGGGTCCTCGCAGTTTATTCACAAGAAGGGCCCAAGGGAGCTTAAACGACTGGCCCGAGCCGGGCTTGGGCGGATTCATGTAGGTCTCGAATCGGGCGATGACATAATACTGAAAAGTATCCGCAAAGGGACCTATACCGAACAGCAGATAGAGGCGGGCAGGTGGGCCATGGCTGCTGGCATTGAACTCAGCCTTTATGTGATCTTGGGAATCGGGGGCCACGAAAGGACCCGTGAGCATGCTAAGGAAACCGCCCGGGTCATCAATGAGATTGCACCAGACTTTGTCCGGCTGCGGACCTTTGTGCCAAAGATCAACACCCCTCTCTTAGAAGAGGTCGTGGAAGGACGCTTTAAAATGCTCACCCCTTACGGCGTGTTAGAGGAGGCAGGATCCCTCCTTGAGCGCGTCACCATCTCAACCTTGCTCACCAGCGATCACTACACAAATTACATCAACCTCTGCGGCCGCCTACCTGATGACAAGCCAAGGCTCTTAAAGGAGATAAGCCACGCCCTGAAACAGGATGAGTCTGAGTTTCGACCGTTCTTTGTGGGTACTGAGTAGTAACGAGTTCAGAGAAAAGGGGGGCAGTTTGCTCACATAGGATCACTTCATGAGTGCATCATAGGCCTTTTGAATAGCCACGAACTTTTTGTGGGCAAGTTCTTGAAATTCCTTGCCCAGGTGCTGGACCTTGTCGGGGTGGTATTGGGTAGCAAGGCTTTTGTAGGCAGCTTTTATCTCTTGCTCAGAAGCGCCACGCTCAAGATCGAGTATCTTGTAAGGATCTTTCTCGGCAGCCTCCTCTCTGCCGGGTGCCTTCTGCTCTCTTCTGGCATACCCCGAAGAAGTGCTTCTTGTCTGATAAGCCCTTTTCATTCTTGATGCCCACCACAGGGCAAGACCGAAGACTGCTGCGTCATCCAGCCACCCAGGGCCCACTATAAAATCCGGCACCAGATCATAAGGATTTATAAAATATAACAAGGCGATGAGCCAGGGTAGGTACTTCTTGATCATTGTCAGCAGACCTTACTAAAAATTAGCAAAATGGCTTGCAATACTGGAAAAAATGATTAATTATTTTAGTACACTAATGAACGCATGTTTCGAAGCTTTGATCTGGAAAGCATTGGTTCGGGACGCAGCACAAGGAGTTGCCGATGCCACTGTACGAATTTTCATGCCCAAAATGTGAGCACGAGTTTGAACAAATTGTCTTTACAAGTGACAAGGAGCCTATAAAGTGCCCCAAGTGCGGGGCCTTGGAACCCGAGCGCCTGCTCTCAGTCTTTTCTTCAAACATCAGCCCTAAAACTGCCGGGAGCACTATGCCGTCCTCGTGCGCCACGCCATCTCGGGGATTTTCGTGAGGGTGAGTCGTCTCAGCAGTTGGCTGTAGGAAAACAAGATGTCCGCAATATTGATCATACTAGCTATTTTT
>JAUWXJ010000011.1 GCA_030616425.1 Desulfobacterales bacterium
AAGCCGGGTATCAAACTGATGAAACCAGGACCATAGGTGTAATTGGTAGGGGTACCATTTATCGTGACGATGTGGCCAGGGCCAGAGATAATGCAATAGCAGACGCCTTACAGGGCGTGGTTGAACAGGCAGTCGGACTTGCAATCTCCCCGGCATCGGTAGTGCAAGACTTTCAACTCTTGAGTGATCGGGTCTATAATCAGACCGAGGCATGTATTCGTGATTATAAGGTTCTGACTGAATCAAAGTCTGGCCGACATTATCGTGTGGTGGTGCGAGCCACCGTATCCATGAGTGCTCTTCAAGATAAACTTCAAAGCATTGGTACCCTTGTGATTCATACAGGGATGCCGAAGATTTTGTTTTTTCTGTCCGAACAGAATATTGGCGAGTCTTCACCTCAATACTGGTGGGAAAAAAGCTCCCCTGGTGTAAATCTATCAGTAACCGAAAATGCGTTTTCAGAGCTCATGCGTGAAAAGGGTTTTATCATTGTTGACCGGGCAACGGTGGGCCAGGATATACAGCTTGGCCCAGAATATATGGGGCCTGAGTTGAGCGATCACGCCGCGGTAGAGATCGGAAAGGAGTTTGGCGCTGATCTCGTAATAGTGGGCAAGGCAATGGCCCGGTTCAGTGGGAACGTTTTGGATAACAACATGAAGTCTATTCAGGCTGGAATTTCTACACGTGCCATCAGGACAGACAGCGGGATGGCAATTGCTTCGTCCCAAGCCACCAGGGCAGTGGTTCACTGGGATGACAGAGTAGGAGGCACGGAAGCCCTCATCCTTTCTGCTTCAGTCGTGGGTCAGGATCTCGTTAGGCAAATGGTGGCCAATTGGCGCAAGGACATGAGGCAGCCTGTCCTAGTAGAATTGGCTGTAAAGGGTATTAGAGAGTATGCCGATTTTGTCAGGTTCAGAAGGCATCTCAAAAATGATGTTCGGGGTGTCAAGAACGTGTATTTGCGCAGTATCAGGGCTGGTGAGGCAGAGATGGATGTGGATGTTGTGGGAAACGCCAGGATTTTGGCAGATGAGTTGATGTTGCAGCGCTTTGAAAACCTTGCAGTGAATATCTTTGAGGTCTCTGAAAATGGCGTGCAGCTTGAGTTGACACCTGTGCCCACACCAGAATCATAACCCGGACACGGGGTGTAATGTTTTGGCGCAGGCTTCACTTCGTGTCAAGCCACCAGGCGCAACCTTTGCGCTAAACTGCAAGAACGGAAAGAGCTAAATGAAACGCAACTCTGCAGTAACTCTTTTTGCCCTTATCATAATGATTCTTCTCTTTGTGGCCTCAACAGGCCTTGCTGATGAGCCCGAAATAGTTGAAGTGGAAGGCGAAGAAGCCGAGGTGACCCTGATTGAAGGCAATGCACAGCTGTTTCGCAAAAAGGACCAGCTAAGGAAACCTTTGATTAAAGGTGATATCCTCCACCACGGGGATCGTGTGACTACCGGGGATAGGACCAGGATTGAATTGGCCATGCCTGATGGGAGCTTTCTACGTTTTGACGAAAAGACAACATTTGAGTTCATCTCCGTGAACTATGATCAAGAAGCCAAGCAGCGAGATATCGAGGTGTACCTGGCGTTGGGCAAGACCTGGGCAAAGGTAGCCGGGCTGGTAGGGGGCCAAGGAAGGTTTCAGGTTTCAACCGAGAATGCGATTGGTGGCGTTCGGGGAACTGTCTATAGGATGAACGTAAATCCAGACAAATCTGTCATCGTCAAGGTTTACTGGGGGGAAATCCATGTCAGTAGCCCCACCAAAAGAGTCGACAGGCCTACGAGAGTTTCCAAACCAAGGAAAGTGGAAGGCCCTCACCCGGTTGCGGGACCCCGTCCTGTTACTATGCAGGAGTGGACTTACATCGTCCGAGCCATGCACCAGATTGTTATCCTGCCAGATGGTACGGTTTCAAAACCCTTTCGTTTTGATCCTATAGTGGATGCCAATAACTGGGTACGATGGAATCAGATGCGCGACCGATTGCAACAATAGTGAACCGTTCAATTCCCATAAACATTCCCAATACGCTGACACTTCTCCGTATCCTGTTGACGCCACTTTTTGCCATTTTTTTGATCAAACACATGTTGGATTTCGCCTTGCTGGTCTTTGCAATTGCTGCACTGAGTGATGGTCTGGATGGGATTGTGGCCCGTCTCTTTCGTCAGAAGACCACACTGGGAAGCTACCTGGACCCAGCTGCCGACAAGCTATTGCTGACAACCGCATTTGTAACATTAGCGATCCAGGAACTTATTCCGAGCTGGCTGGCTGTCATTGTTATCACGCGGGATGTTCTGATCCTGTTCGGAGTTGCTCTTTTTACGATAACGAGTCGGGACTTTGAACCGAAGCCATCCATTCTTAGCAAGATCACAACAGTGGCCCAGTTGGCCAGTGTGATTTTGGTTCTGTCGGGATACCATGTCCCGAGTATAGTTCGGCTTCAATCGCCAGCCTTCTGGTTTGCGGCCGGTATGACTATGGTTTCTGGATTCCAATATATTTACAGGGGACTGAATATTCTTCAGGAAGAATCGTAATGGTCACCGTTGTGACCAAATTCGTCCTGGTGAAACGGCTCTATTTTTCTTGACACTATTCACAATACTTGATAGCAAAAAGCTTACAGGCACGTAGCTCAGGGGGAGAGCGCTACCCTGACACGGTAGAAGTCACGAGTTCAAATCTCGTCGTGCCTACTCTATCTCTATTGAAGACTAGACGGGGGATTTGACAACGTCAGGTTTGGTTATGATTTATGAGTGTCATGAACGGCGGAAGGCATCTGGACAGATGATACTTCAGATGCCTTTTGTTCTTTAATCAGGTTCTCAACATGCGTATTCTTTTGATCCATGCAGACAGATTTTCGTTTCGTGTCACAGGCGAAACCTCGGTGGCCATGGCAAGCGAGCTGCAAAAGGCCAGCCCTGAGAGTGAGGCTACTGAATGCCTAGTGGTCTTTATGGCAGCCGAAAAGGGTGATGAGGCAGACGTCGATTCTGTCGTAAAGCAGGTAACCAAAGAGGTCTTATCACTTGCAGATCAGGTTGGAACAAGCCATCTGGTCGTTTATCCGTATGCCCATCTGTCAAGCAGGCTTTCTTCCCCCCGTGTGGCCGTGCGGCTACTTGATGAGATCTGCCGACAGCTCCTCCGCCAAAGGCGGATCAAAGTCTTAAGGGCGCCTTTTGGTTACTACAAGTCGTTTGAGATTGCTTGCAAGGGACACCCTCTGTCAGAGTTAGCCAAAACCATCACGCCAGAGAAGTCTACAAAGGCCTCCGCTGATGCCGAAGAGTCTGAGGCCCTTAAGGCAGAAAAAACCCTAGAGTCTGAATGGATTATCATCACACCTGATGGGAAACAGGTATCGGTCGAAGATTTTTCATTTGCGACACGGCCCAACCTGGAACGGCTTTTCAGGTATGAGAAGTCCGGAACCCGGGTGTCGGATCAAGCCCCACCACACATTGAGTTGATGCGGCGCATGGAACTCGTCGATTATGAGCCAGGGGCAGACCCGGGAAATTTTAGATGGTACCCAAAAGGCCAGTTAATGAAACGCTTGGCTGAGACCTATGTTAGTGGGCTGGTCATTGACCATGGTGGCATGCCGGTAGAGACCCCTATTATGTACGATTATCAGCATCCCAAGCTCAGCCTCTACCTACAGCGGTTTCCGGCCCGGCAATATGTGCTCCTCTCAGGCGAGAAAGAATATTTTCTCCGCTTTGCAGCCTGCTTTGGGCAATACCTGATTCAGCATGATATGCAGATTTCCTACAATCATCTGCCGTGCAAACTCTACGAGCTAACTCATTACGCTTTCAGGCGGGAGCAGTCCGGAGAGCTGGCTGGTCTAAAACGCCTGCGAACCTTTACCATGCCGGACCTTCATACGCTGGTGAAGGACGCGGATCAGGCTAAAGAAGAATTCCTACGCCAGACCGATTTGGCCATTCAATGTATGGAAGGCTTTGAACTCGATTTTGAGGTGGCCATACGATTTGTCCGAGATTTTGCTGATCAAAACAGGCAGTTTATTGAAAAGTTAGCCTCCTGCTGTAGCCGCCCGGCCTTGATTGAGCTGTGGGATGAACGCTTTTTTTACTTTGTTGCAAAACTTGAATTCAATTTCATTGATGCTTTAGACAAGGCAGCGTGCCTGTCAACGGTCCAAATAGATGTGGAAAATACCGAAAGATTTGATATAACCTTTGTAGACAAGAAAGGAGAAAAACAGCACCCCCTTCTTTTGCATGCCTCTATCTCCGGTTCGATAGACAGGGTCATGTACGCTATCCTGGAAACCCAAGCTATCCGGATAAGTAAAGGGGAAAAAGCCACGTTTCCGTTTTGGTTGGCGCCTATTCAGTTACGCCTTATCCCCGTGTCTGAGAAATTCGATGTTGCCTGCAAGCAGGTTTTGGAAAAGGTGCCGTATCGAATCGACTATGACGATCGGGACATCACCATGGGTCGGAAAATAAGGAACGCGGAAAGGGAATGGATCCCTTACATATTAGTTTTAGGGGCAAAGGAGGTGGCGGAACAATGTCTCAACGTCCGAACCAGGGACGGGGCCCAGAGGAAGATGACTCTGCACGAGCTTCTTGCAGAAATTGAGCCGCAGACTAAGGAAAAACCCTTTCTGGATTTGCCCTTGCCGCAATCTCTTTCTAGACGTCCGATTTTTGTAGGGTAAGTTGCCATAAAATTCTTGTCTAAGCCCCGTTTTTTATAGTATTAGCTGGTTGGAACTGGTAAAGGGTAACGGCTCAACAACCGGACACGAAGTGAAGCTTGCGCTAAATCGTGAATCGGTTGCGCGGCTCGTCACGTGAACCGTCAACCGTAGGACGTAACGAGCTGCGATTAACGAATAACGATCTCCAGGGAGGTGAAGAATATAGCTAGACGCATCAATGTGAACCGAAGGATTCGGGCAAAAGAGGTGCGGTTGATAGATCCAGACGGCAAGCAGGTCGGGGTTGTGCCACTTACCGAGGCTTTAGAAACAGCTGAACATTACAGTTTGGATCTGGTTGAGGTTGCTCCAAATGTTAGCCCACCAGTTTGCCGAATCATGGATTATGGCCGATACAAGTACCAGCAGAACAAAAAACTTCAAGAGGCCAAGAGGCGGCAGTCAACCTTTCAAGTCAAAGAGATAAAATTGCGTCCTAGGACGGGAGAGCATGACTTACAGGTTAAGATCCGTCACATTAAACGCTTCCTGGACAATCGAGATAAGGTAAAGGTTTCGATTATCTTCAGGGGGCGGGAGATGGCTTACATCGATATGGGACTAGCCCTTTTACAACGTGTGGTTGAAGAAACATCAGAACTTGCTATCGTAGAGCAGGCAGCCAAGAGAGAGGGCCGCATCGTGGTCATGATTCTTGCCCCCAAATAACTCCCCCGAAATTTCCTATTCGGATTTTAAATCTGGCCATCGGAGCAACGGAGTAGAATATACTTAGGAACGGCTCAGCCAAAAGGGCTTGAGCGTTAATATTAAAGAAAGAGGATAAAAACTATGCCCAAAATGAAGACTAACCGAGGCGCTGCAAAGCGTTTCAGGGTGACGGGAACGGGAAAAATAGTCTATGCGCGGTCGAATGCAAACCATATCCTGACCAAGAAAACAACCAAAAGAAAACGGACGCTTCGAAAATCTGGTATGATTGACAAGAGCAACAGGGTCATGGTGAAAAAACTGATTCCGTATGCGTGAATAACGATTTTCGAATATCGATTACGCGATTCACGAGACAGGAGGAACATTCATGAGAATCAGAAGAGGGATTAAGGCGAGAAAGAGGCGAAAGAAGATATTAAAGCTTGCCAAGGGATACCGAGGCGGTCGGAGCAAGCTGTATCGTACGGCTGCGGATGCCGTGGATAAAGCCTTGCAGTATGCTTATAGGGATCGAAGAGCACGCAAGCGAGATTTCAGGAGACTGTGGATCGCCAGGATCAATGCGGCGGCACGTCTCAACAAGCTGTCATACAGCCGTTTTATACAAGGATTGAAGCATGCTCATGTAGAAATCGACCGGAAGATACTGGCCGAACTCGCTGTATCAGATCCAAACGCCTTTTCTCACTTGGCAGCCATTGCCGGAGGCGGTGCGCCGTGAATTGAAAATTGTTGATTGTCGATTGAATTGACAATCGCAAATCAAGAATAGGGATGCCGGATGCCAGATGCCTGATATCTCGTGCTTCCATCCGGCATCCGGGATCCGGCATCAGGGATCTGCCAGAAACGATTCCCGAATAATAACGAATAACGATTTTCGTGATAGTTCACCGTACGGGGCAAGGAAGATCTCTGAACGTAGGCATCCAGCCATTTCCACCGAGGTAACGGCATACCTGGTAAAGGCATTGGAGGCCGAAGTGAAGGGATTTTCCTTGCCCCGTGAGCCATTACCGATTTTGGAATAACGAACAACTAAACGCCAATGAAGGAAGAAGTTAAAAAGGTAGAGCAAGAGGCATTGAACGCCTTAAAGGAGGTTTCAGACCTAGCAGGGATAAGGGCGTTGAAAAGCCGGTTCCTTGGACGCAACGGTATCTTAACAGGGTTGCTGCGAAAGATCTCCAGGTTGCCCCCAGAGGAAAGGCCTGAGACAGGCAGACTAGCTAATGAAGTGAAGAAAAGGCTCGAGCAGGCCTTTGGAAAGGCCTTGCAAGCCTTTGAGGCAGGTAGGGAAGAGACCCCTGCAGACGTATTGGATGTGACTTTGCCTGGACGGCCTCTTGCAATGGGCCGGGTGCACCCGATTACCCAGGTCTCTCACACCATCTGCCAGATCTTCCAAAGGCTCGGCTTTGAGATCGTGGAAGGTCCTGACGTTGAACTGGACTACTACAACTTTGAGGCCCTTAACATACCTCGGGATCATCCTGCCCGTGATATGCAGGACACCTTCTATATTTCCGAAAATACTGTCTTGAGGACTCATACCTCTCCTATCCAGGTACGAGTGATGGAGTCGCAACCCCCGCCAGTTCGCATTATTGCGCCTGGCAAGGCTTACAGGGTAGATTCTGATGTCTCGCATACCCCTATGTTTCACCAGGTAGAAGGATTGATGGTACAAGAGAACATATCCTTTGGTGACCTTAAAGGCATCCTGACTACCTTTGTACACCAGATCTTTGACGAGGAGACTAGCCTGAGGTTTCGTCCTAGCTTCTTCCCATTTACAGAGCCAAGTGCCGAGGTCGATATCCTGTGTGTGATATGCCGCGGAAAGGGCTGCCGGGTTTGCTCCCACACCGGGTGGCTGGAAGTCTTGGGGGCTGGCATGGTGCACCCGGCCGTGTTTGAGATGATCGGATATGATACGGATCGCTATACTGGATTTGCCTTTGGCATGGGCATTGAGCGTATTGCCATGCTCAAGTATGGCATTGAGGATATCAGAAAATTTTACGAGAATGATCTAAGGTTCCTTGAACAATTTTAGCCGATGAAAGTTAGCCTGAGCTGGCTCAAAGATTATGTAAACATCGACGGGGATCTGGTCAAGCTGGCTGAAGCACTGACCATGGTTGGGCTTGAGGTGGGTGCCTTGGCGGACCGTTACGCTTATCTGGACCGCGTCGTGGTTGGACGCATTGTTGAAGTCTCCCCACATCCTAGCGCCGACATGCTTTCCGTATGCAGGGTGGATGTCGGCACCGGGATAAAATCGGTTGTATGCGGCGCCCCGAATATAAAAGAAGGAAACTTTGTGCCGATAGGACTTCCTGGCGCCCAACTCCCTTCAGGCGACACGATTGAAGCCGGACATATACATGGAGAGTTCTCAGAAGGGATGTTATGCTCTGAAGCAGAGCTTGCCCTTGGAATGAATACCTCCGGCATCCTTTTGCTTCCAGAGATGGCCAAACCAGGCCAGGGGGTTGCCGCCGCTCTGGGCCTGTCAGACACGGCCATTGAGTTTGACCTTACGCCCAACCGTTCTGACTGCTTCAGTATCATCGGCATAGCCCGTGAGGTGGCAGCCATCCTCAAAACCCCCCTGAAATACCCTAAGGTGAACCTCCCACAGGGCAAGACCCCTATAGAGGAACTTTCATCTGTAACCATTGAAGCCCCGGACCACTGTCCTCGGTATGCGGCAAGGATAGTTACGGACATCAAGGTTGGGCCATCTCCTTTCTGGCTTCAAGACAGACTACATTCCGTAGGACTCCGGGCTATTAATAATGTGGTGGATGTGACCAACTTTGTCCTTATGGAGATGGGTCAACCTCTCCATGCCTTTGATTTTGACCGTCTGGCCGAGCATCGGATCGTTGTGAGAACAGCCCGGGAAGGCCAAACTTTTACCACCCTGGACGGCACAGAACGGACCCTCGGCCCTGATATGCTCATGATATGTGACGGCAAAGGGCCGATGGCTCTGGCAGGCATCATAGGTGGGCTCGAATCAGAAATTGAAGACCACACAACGCGGGTTCTGATTGAAAGCGCTTATTTTAACCCTGTCACCACGCGCCGAACAGCTAAGCAGCTTGGCTTGAACACGGAATCATCGTGCCGGTTCGAGCGGGGCGTGGATCCCGCAGGCGTCAGGAGTGCTCTTGACCGTACGGCCCAGCTCATGGTCGAATTAGCGGGTGGAACGCTTGCTGAAGGGGTGATTGACGTTTATCCTCTACCATTTTCCGAGAAGGTCATAGAGCTTAGTGCAAAACGGACAAACCGGTTACTGGGCACCCGGTTAAACCAGGACGAGCTCGGCGCTTATCTGAAATCAATAGAACTCGACGCAGAACCCATAGATGATGATCGGCTCAAGGTAGTGCCTCCCACATTCCGTGTGGACATTACCCGGCCTGAGGATCTGATGGAAGAGGTGGCTCGTCTCATGGGGTATAACCAGATCCCCACCACCCATCCTGTTTCCCATGTCGTGGCCAAGAAACCGGACAAAAAACTTTGGGTGCGGGATCGACTCCGGCATTTGCTTGCTGGCTGTGGATTCTCTGAGATTGTGACTTACAGTTTCGTCGGCGGGGAGGCGTGTGACCAGCTCTTGCTTCATGTGCAAGACCGACGCCGCCAGCTGGTATCCATCCTGAATCCTCTCACCGAGGAGCAAACGGTCATGAGGTCCTCTTTGCTCCCTGGTTTGCTTGCCACCATGGATCGAAACAGCAAACAGCGGAACGAGAACCTGAAGCTTTTCGAACTCGGCAAGGTCTTCTTTCACTCTGGCGAGGACCAACTCCCAGAGGAGATAGAGATGATCTCCGGGCTTTGGACCGGGGCACGCCACGCAAGGACATGGCATTCCAAGGAAACAAGAGTTGATTTCTATGATATAAAAGGGGTGATCGAAGTTGTGTGCGCCGGGTTGAACATCACTGGCATACGTTTCGATCCATTGACCAGTATAGATTTTCCCTATCTGAGGCCAGGCTACGCCGCACAAATTAATGCAGGCAAGAAGAGACTGGGTGCGGTGGGGGAATTATCCAGAGAGGTTTTAACGAATTTCGGGCTTGAGCAGGTTGCCTATTGCTTTGATCTGAACTTTGATCTGCTTGTCGATCATGTCTCTGAGGAAAAGCGTGCCAAAGCGCTTCCCCGTTTCCCTGCTACCTCCAGGGATATCGCCTTGATACTAAGTAATACTGTTGAGGTCCAAGCCATTTTAGATTTCATAGAAGGCATGGAGGAACCTTTGGTAGAGAAGGTGGAGATCTTTGACGTATATTCAGGGTCACCAACACCTGAAGGGAAGAAGGGGATCGGCCTCAGGTTTACATACAGATCATCTGAAAAAAGCCTCACTGACAGTGCAGTCAACAGCATCCACGAAACGATTACCCGTGAGGTATTGAAAAAGTTTGACGCGCAGCTGCCTTCATCGTGAATCGTGTAATCATAAATCAGATAACGATTTAACGAAAGATGAACAAAAAAAACATCATTGAAGCAATTCACGCCAGGATTGGATTTCCCAAAAGAGAGACCGCTGCCATGGTTGATAAGGCCATTGAACTATTGAAGGCAACCTTGACCGAAGGGGATTCGGTCATGATTTCTGGCTTTGGAAAATTTTCCGTGCGTGGAAAAAAGTCTCGAAAGGGGAGAAATCCCCAGACAGGGGAGGCAATCACATTACCAGCGAGGAAGGTCGTAACCTTCAAGATCAGCCGCGTGCTGAAGGAGCGAATCAATGCAGCCCACAGAGACCGAGATACCCGAAAAGCAGTATTTTAGAATCGGTGAGGTTAGCGCTATAACCGGCATTGAGCCGTACGTATTGAGATACTGGGAGACAGAGTTTCCCAAGATCAAACCTGCCAGATCCCGCTCCGGGCAACGACTTTACAAAAGGCGTGACATAGAAATCATTCTACAGATTAAGGATCTTCTTTACCAAAAGAGATTTACAATCGCAGGGGCCAAACAGTATTTCCAGCAACGCCGCAAAGAATCCAAACTTGCCGCCAACGATAGCCAACCCCTTACCTTGAAACATGTCAGGGCCGAACTACGCGCCATCAGGGACCTGTTGAATCGAAGCTGAAAGCTGAAAGCTCAAAGTAAGAGAAGCGTTGTTCCCTTTCCTTTCATCTTTCAGCCTTGAGCTTTGAGCTTTCACCTTTATGTTCGTTTGTCCAGTTTCCTGATAATCCAACGGGACAGCGCCTTGGTATCGTTGTAATCAACGAGGCCTTGCAGGTTTTTCAGTGGAATTTCTGCCCTTGCCATTGACTTGTGTCCACCCGCGGCGCCCATTTCCCCGAGACTTTCGCCTAGTAGTTTTCCAGCATCCTTTCGGATCCCGTCATTTCTCACTATGACGATCAAACGCCCCTGATAGATCCCTGATACAACAGCCCATGCAATATCATGAATCTTCATGAAAAAGTCGGCAATCGACACGCAGATGTCCGGGTTCGAGACCTGATCGATGTGGACTTGGATCCGACCCTTTCGGACACGCATACGCTCCAAGGCAATCCGGTAGTATTTCAAGAAATCGAGCGTTATTTCTGCATACTCGATCCTCTGGGCCATATGGACGTTGATGTGACGAAAGAGAAACTGGAAGGCATTCACATCTTCCATGATGGCTTTGCGTTCAAAGTTCATCGTGTCTGTCTTGATGCCGTAGAAGAGGGCCGTGGCCAGTTTGGCAGAGGGCTTAATCCTGGCTGTTCGAAGGTATCGGGTCATGATGGTGGACGTAGCTCCGTATTCAGGGCGGATGTCCACAAAAGGGGCTTTCGCCCCGGTAATAGGATGGTGGTCAATGATGACATCAAAGTTGATCTCTTCAAACTTCTCGTGGTGGCTTGGTTGGGAGTCGAGGAGGGCAAAGCGCGTAAATTCCTCTACATTAACCTCATGAATCGGAAGTAGGTCCAGCTTAACCAGTCGTATCATGGCCAGATTGTCGGGCCGGCTGATTACATTAACATGGGCGATGGTGGTGGAAAATACTTGTCGCCACAAGAGGCGCTTCAAAGCCATAGCGCTCGCCATCGCATCCGGGTCTGAGTTGATGACAATCAACACGCGATCTTCTCGGGAAAAGAGACCGAGGAGGCGCCGTAGTCTTTCTGAGGCAGAAGTGGCCATGAGAAATGTCGTATAACGTCTTTGTTACCGTTTTACGTAAGCCGAACACCGAAATCCGCCTGTGGCGGACGTAACCGTTCAACGATAACCGTCTATCGCTTACACCCCTCCTGTCAAGAATGCATCTATTTTTTGGCACATCACGTCAGTCTGGGTCGGCTGCACCCACAGAATCTCCGGATCTGGCCTGAGCCATGTAAGTTGTCTTTTGGCATAGCGTCGGGTGTCACGCTTGAAAAGACGCACTGTTTCAGCCCACGCAATGCTCTGCTCCAGATAGCTTACCATATGGCGGTATCCGATCGACTGCATCGACTTTAGGGTTGAGGAATAACCGTGATCCAGCAACCATCTCACCTCTTCCAATAGTCCCGAGGCAAGCATCTGATCAACCCGTCTGTTAATCCGATCATATAGGATCTCCCGGTCCAGGGTCAACCCGATCTTGAGTATCCTGTATCGAACATCCTGAAAACCATGAGCCCTCTGAAGGTGGGAGATAGGTTGCCCTGTAACCTGATGAACCTCAAGGGCACGTATGATCCGGTATGTGTCGTTGGGATGAATCCTTGCGGCGGCCGCAGGATCGACCTCTTGCAGCCGCTTGTGCAGGACCTCGAGTCCAAGGGTTTCAGCCTCTTTTTTTAGCCCTTTTCGTATACCCCCACCTTGTTCCTGGGCCGGAAAAAGCCCCTGCGTAAGAGCCTTGATGTAAAGGCCTGTGCCGCCTACCACAAAGACGGGATGCCCTTCTTGATGAAGGTCCTCGATTACGCCATCTGCCATCCTCGCAAAAATGGCCGCACTAAAAGTCTCATCCGGGTTGACCACATCAATGAGATGATGGCGCACACGGACCCGCTGTTGTTCTGTGGGCTTTGCCGTGCCGATGTCCATATATTTATATACCTGCATGGCGTCAGCGCTGATGATCTCGCCTCCCACGGGTTCGGCCAGTGCAATCGCCACATCGGTTTTCCCCACGCACGTGGGGCCTGAAATGACAATCAGGGATGGGATTTGTGGCATCATGGCACCATCTCTACAATCTATTCATCGTATGCGTGCTTGCCGGCTCGGATCAGATTACTTATTCAAGTTAGGGGCCTTACCACAATTGGAGTGTTGGAGTAATGGAGTGATTGATTCCAATATTCTAAGATTTTATTATCTCATCTGAATTGCATAAATCAAGTCCCACAAAAAGATCTGTAATTTCAATGAGTTGTAAAAATCTAACGCGTTCGATTCCCCCCGGTCATTTAAAGAATCGCAATATATAGAACAATCCACACAATATCCCTCTGCTTAATAAACGACCACCCGCACAGCGGGTGGTTTTGTTTTACGGAATGTCGGTTTCCATCGATTAAGTTTGCTCCCCGTGGAAGGCACGGGGTTTCATTGCAAACAATGAAAAAAAAGACCCCGGAATGGCCGGGCCATCCGGGGTCTTTTAGTAACGGTTTGGGTTCTAGGTTAGAACTTCACCTCCAGCTTGTGGAACATCGAGTAGGTATCGTCCACAGTGGCACCGGCAACTCCGAGCTTATACAGATCACCTGCATCCATATATGCAAAAGTGGCCATATACGTCAGGTTGTCCATAAGCTTCACCGTGGCGGTAACATCATACTCCCTACCTACATCGTCATCCCAGCCACTAGCTGTTTCATCGGCCGTGGCGTCGGCAATGATCGCGCTCAGGGTCACATCCTCCAGGGGTGAAAATGCCCCTGTAACATACCAGATTTTGTAACCCAGGTTCGCATAGCTCGGCACGGTAGCACTCGGAGAATCATCAGGTCCGCCTACATCTTGGTGGACGTTAAAGTTCGTTGCTGCGTTCCCGAGTTCTAACCCGCTATACCATCCGGTCAGGATCAGGAGCGGCTCCCAGCTATAGCACTGTAAAGCAGCCGACATCTCATTGTCATTCGCATTGTAGTCACCTGATGAAAACGCATAACCCAGACCGAGCTTTGCAGGCCCTAAGTCAGTGCTGGCCTCAAGGTTGTACATCAGGGCATCGAAGTCGAGATCCTGCGTGTCTGCGTCATCGTACTTTTTCCATTCGCCGGTAAACCAGATCGCCTCACCTTGAAGCGCCAACGGCCCCAAGTTAGCCTTGAAGTACGGCTCCCAGGTATAATAATCTTGGGTGTAGTTCACGGTAGGCGTACCAGGAGTAAGGCCAGCCGGGAATAGGTCAGTGTTGGAAACGTCTGACATATTCCTATAGCGGTAATATCCGCCCAGAAAACCAGCCTCAAGCCCTTCAGCCTTGTAGATACCCCCGAGGAAATAAGCATCCCGGTCCTCATCTGCCGTCTCGCTGACCGCCAGGGCCCGGTCGACTTCCTGTCTCTTTTCATACACGGCTATCAGGGTGAGAGGATCCATCTCTGATACGAGCTTGATCCCGTCATGCTCGAAATAACCAGGATAGTCGCCAAACTGCATCCCGAACTTAATAGCGGTCATACGACCGACGCTAAGCTCAAACAGGTCGAACTTGGCGGTTATATAGGCCTGATCAATGTCGATGTTGCCGGGCTGGGCCGGATACGCAGCGCCTGGCGTCGATTCCAGTGCTGTCCCCCAAACACCCTCTACTGCATCAAAGCGTAAGGTCGCACTCAGGCTGTCTGAGATCCCGAACACCGTCTTCACGCGAAGCCGGTGGTCCATGAAGGCCCGGCTGGCGCCCGTGTTATCATCCAAGTCCATGTTGTCATCGTAAAAACCACGGGCTCGGTACGAACCGCTAAAGTTCACGTCAAGCGCCATGGCCGGTATCGCAAAGAGCATACACGCGGCTACGGCCACGGCAATAACTGATAGTTTCTTCATCTGTTTTCCTCCTGTAAATTGGTTTGACTCAATTGTTACTTAGCCACAAAGGAATCCGCATCACCTCCCTTTTTCGCAATATTCTGCTCCACCCGATCCCCGGATGACAGGGATAGGGCAATCTTAATCGCAATTAAATATATTTATGGAACAGCCTTGTCAAGAATTTTTTGCATTTTTTGGTATCTACCTCCTCTTGTGCGAGAAGGGAATCCAAGAAAATACTAATAATACCACCCGATTAGCTACAAATCCCAGCATGCCGCGGGTTTCTTTATAAATCTCTTCCCTCACACTATCTGCAAAAAAATGCAGAACTGAGTGTCAGCATGTCCAACGGTTGTAACTCAAGTTTCGCACCCCTAAATGAAGCCAATGACCTGTTTGCCAGGGCTTTTCGGCCCAAAGCACGGAACCACTGGGAGGCAGGAAATTTCGCTGAACGTAAGGTCTACAGCCATTTCCAGTAATAGCATATGCAAGGCTACTAAGGGCATTGGAGACCGATGTGAAGCGAATTTCCTTGCCTCCGAGGCCCAGTCAGTGAAAAAATGGTCAATCGTTATTATTAGCTATTGAAGATCCCCGCAGTCCCGATAGAATCGGGACGAGGAATGCGCTCGCTTTTGCAGTTCAACTAACCTGATGATCGGTCTTTAAACCGATTTATTAAGGTGATACAAATAGTAAACATGTTTGAGTGGGTTAGAAGACAACTGGACAAGATCGGCAGCCCAACCCTGGACTGGGTCCAGGTTGAGGTCACGACCCACTGCAACGGGTCCTGTATCTATTGTCCACGTACCGTTTTGAGGCACACTTGGCCAAACATATACATGCCAATAGAGCTATTTAGTGAATTGATCCCCTTTCTCAAATATACGGACCTGGTTTACCTCCAGGGGTGGGGAGAACCCCTTCTTAACAACGACTTCTTTGAGATGGTCAGAATTTGCAAAGATCTGGGAAAACGTGTCGGGTTTACCACAAACGGCATGCTTCTTACTGAAGATACGATTCAAAGGTTGGTTGACCTGCAGTTGGACATCATAGGCATCAGCCTGGCCGGCACCACCGCAAGAACCCACAACCAGATCCGTAAAGGGACCGATTTCAATAAGCTCATTTCCCACCTTGAACGACTGTGCAAGATCCAGGCTGAAAAGAAAACCGAGGTCCCCGCAGTGCATCTTGCCTATCTCATGCTGAAATCCAATTTCCACGAACTCAAAGAGATTCTTCCCCTTGCAAAAAGGGTGGGAGCGAAACAGATCGTGGCCAGCAATCAGACTTTGATCGTTGATCCGAGGCTTTCCGGAGAAGCGATCTTCAACGATACAATCCGTACGGACTACTATCGCAAAACACTGGAGGAGATCAAACACAGAGCAGCCCGTGAAAACATCATCTTTGACTATCACGGCCCTGGCCTTGACGATGCGTCTGTCGGCTGCCGCGAAAATGTCCACCGGGTGTGTGTCATCAATGTTGAAGGCGAAGTCGTCCCGTGCGTTTTTACCAATCCGGTTCTTTGTGAAAGCCGAGAGCTGGGTAACGCTAAGCCTCCCTGTTACATCTTCAATGAACAATCCCTTCCTCTGAGAGGAATGTCCTTTGGCAGCATACGGAACGAAAGCTTAACCCGGATCTGGAACAAGAAGGAATATGCCGAATTCAGAGAGCTCTTTGATCCTGAGACAAGGAGAAAACCTGGACAAACTCGGTCGGAAATGCCTCAATCCTGCGTAAAATGTTATAAGAGGCTGGGGGTGTAATGGAACATCACAAAGATCCCTAAGGTCCGCGAGGCGCAAAATTCATCGCGTTTTCCATGTGAATTTCCGCCTCGGAGAACTCCTCTATCTCGGTGTAATACAACGCACTGGCGTCAATGTCATTCTCCTCGATGAAACGGATAATCGGCTCCACCGCCGGCGTTTTTTCAACCCAGGGGGCCACAATGAACATGAATGCCCAGATAAGGAGTACGCCCAGGAACAGGCGAGCCCATCGCCGGGCCACAGGAAAAAAACGTCTCAGCCCAAAGCCTGTCTCAACTCCCTTTCGACCTATTGCAGCATCCATGGTTAAATCCGCGCCGTGATCTCCGGAAAGACCAGATAAAACATTATATATGCCATTAGAAGTGTGAGGATCAGGTTAAATGACTGGCCGCATACGTAGAGAATAAACGGCTTGCCTCCCTTGAAGTATGCTTTCAGTTCGCGGAAATTGGTGGCTAACCCTATGCTGGTGAAGGCCAGACAGAAGAACCATCCCCTGAAGATTTTTGACATCCCCCTAATAGCTCCATGGTCTATTAAGGCATAGGACACGTCTTTGCCGAGGTACTGATACACTAAAGAGAAGACGATGGACGCGATGATAAATCCGAGTACGAACTTGGGGAAGCGGTGCCAGATTTCCATGGCGCTCACTCTTTGGCCGGGGACACATTCCACCCGTGCGCACCAGTAAAGAGCTACTCCAAAGGCGATTACTCCGATAAGCACGTTCTGGATCATTTTTATGGTAGCGGCCACGTAAAGCGCCCGTTGGCTCAAAAAGGCCCCGGCAGCAGCCACAGCGCCCGTGGAATCGATAGTTCCGCCCATCCAGGCTCCTCCCAGGATGTAAGGCATCCCTACCAGCTTAATAACAGCAGGCATAGCAATCATCATGATAGAGGTGAAGACCAGAGAAAATCCGACGGCAAGGGTCAGCTCCTCCTTCTTGGCTCGACAGGCGGCAGCAGTGGCTATGGCTGCCGAGACGCCACATACGGACATGTCTGCCGAGATGGTAATATTGAGCGTTTTGGACGGCATCTTGACGATCTTCTGTCCGAATATGTAAGTGCAGATGAGCACAGTAGGGGTGACCACCCACGCTACGAAGATCCCCGGGACACCGATTAAGAGTATTTTCCCAAACAGTATTTCCGCGCCTAATAGCACGAGCCCTGTCTTGATATAATACTCGGTTTGAACAGCAGGCATCACCCACCTTGGCGTTCCCACTGTATTACTTATAATAAGGCCGAAGAGGATGGCCCATGCAGCGTACCCAATGCCGTAATGTTTCATCGTGGCGTTGCTTGCTGCGGCATAGGCGAGAACAGCCATAAGGAAGACAAAAGCAAAGCCCACCACGAATTTAGTCATCGAATTGCCCATAACTTTCCAGCCGATCCCAAAAAAGATAGCCAGGACAATCATGAGACAAATAAGGGATGGTACGAGGTTGTAGGAATGGGACTTGATCTTAGACTTGGCCTTTGAGGCCTTTACGTGGGCAGCGCGCCATGCGTCTATTGACTTGGTCGCCTCAGCATTGAGGGATTCATCATGGAAGCCTCCAGCAGATGCCGCATCTTCCGCTGCCTTCGCCCTTTCCAGGGCCACGGCCTCTTTCTCCCTGGCGGCCTCATATTTGACCATCGCCTTTTCCCTGGCGGCCCCTGCCGCCTCCTCACCCATAAAAAAGGCGTTTAAAGGGTTTACGACCCACTTCTTGGGTTTGCTTGTGAAACCCTTCATCTTGTTTCCAAGGGGGGAACTGATCGCCTTAAGTCTCTTTTTGGCGTTCACAGCCTGGTACCAGGCAATGGTCTTGAAGGGCGCCCTTTGCGACTCGGCCTCCAATGTGGCATTGGCCTGGGCAATAGTCTGCTCCATATTCGCTGGTCCCCTTGGGAAATAGAGGACAATGCCGAGGATAAGTAACAAAAAACCGAGCCAGATGGCCCAGTAGTCTTCGACCTTCCAAAGATCAGAAAAACCGCTTTTTACTTGACTCGTAACGACCTGCGCATTTTGATCCCCCCTTTTTTTCTCTTCCATCGCTACCTCACAAATGAAATATGGGTTTTCAGAGAAGTAATTTTATACGGCTCATCCTCTCTCAATCGTTCCCAAAAGTGGTTTTTTAAGTGGATCAGACGCTACCAGACAGAGCAGAAAGATTGGTACAAGGCCTGCCACGAGTCATCAGTCAAAACTTAGCACCAAGAAGCAGGTAATGTCCACATCCTACTATCACAGGATGTTCTCCCATCCTCCACGATTCGTTATACCTGTGATGGCCAACTGTCAAGTAAAAGGAAAGGTTTTCGGTTTTAGGCATTGAAGAACGACTTCTCCGAATCTCAGGTTGACACTCTTTTAAAAAGATTTATACTGCCATCTCCTTTGCTGCGCAATCAGGGGCTTACAATCAGTAAAAAGCGGCAAACCAAGCGAAGAAAAATGTTTTGAAGCGATTCGACAAGACGTGTTTGTATTTCTATTATTGTAGAACCGTTGCAATTCTATAAAATTCGTAACAGTTTACGTTTTTTGAAAAAGGCCCTTTTACTCACTCCTGTGACCAGTTTTGGGATTCAGAATTCGCCTGGCTAAATTGCAAAAACTCGGGCTAACGCCCTCAAACAGTTTGCAATTTTTAACGCCAGGCTAATCCTGAACCTTCTCCCAAAATTGCTCGATGTCCTTCGCAAAAGGGCCTTTTTCAAACAGCTAAAGTGATACTAAAATTCTATAAAAGGAGGCAGCTATGAAGAAGTGGTTTGGCGTTATTCTTTGGTGTATGTTTTTTTTACTCACTATGGCTGTGAAGAGCTCTGCTGAAATATCAGCCGACGAATTGCTGCAAATCCTGAAAGAAAAGGGAATCATTACCGATCAGGACATTGAGAAGGCAAAGGAGTCACGGAAAGAAAAGGAAAAGGTTTCTGAAGAAAAGAAAGAGGTCATTGTCAAGGCGGCCCGCCGGCCCAAGAGTGTCAACTTTAAGGGGCGTGTACAGGCACGGTACACCTCCATTGAGAACGGTGAACTTGATAATGTAACGTACCAGAAGGCATTTGACCGATCCGATTTCGACGGATTCTCGATTCGGCGTGTTCGCCTGCGTTGGTTTGGAGAGGTCGTTGATCAATGGAAATATCACGTGCAGATCAGTGCGGACGGTGATCAAAACGCCGACAATTTGGATCCTGCAACACCCGATTACGAACTCAAGAAAGATGATGTTGGCGTGAAGCTCCAGGATGCCTATTTCACCTATGACATGCATCCGTATTTCAACGTCACCGTTGGACAGTTCAAGTCGCGCTTCTCACCGTCATATCTTGTTGCCGGACCGGTCCTCCCTCTCTGCGAACGTCCCCTCGCGATCGACAAGCTGGCTCGAAAGCGAGAAATTGGCATCAGCATAGAGTCGGCCAAAAATGGTCAACTTGACGGCCGGGGCCCCAAAGCAAAAATACATGATAAACCGATTTTCTATGCAGTGGGACTGTACAACGGGAACAATTTCAATAAGCAGCGCAACGATAATGAGAACTTTATGGGAACCGCCATGCTCGTGGTGCGACCATCACCATACATCAATTTCGGTGCCAGCTATGCTTATGACCATCTTGGCTACGATAGCGAGACCACTGTCCTTGGCAAGGCCAAGGTGTCGAGCGGCAACTACGTGTTTGAGGTTGAAGACAGCACAGTCGGAAAACGGATGAACATCTGGGATTTCAATTCCGCACTGGATGCAGGACCGGTACACCTCCAGGCCGAGTACGTACAGCAACACGGCCACGGGTTTGATCGCGCTTACGGCTATGGCGTACAGGGGCAGGTAGACCTGACCGATTACTTCCAGCTCACTGCCCGGTACGACGAGTTTGACCCGAATGTCGAGGTCAAAAATACCTTTGACAGCCGTTGGTATACCCTGGGATATAATTGGTTCTTACACGGACAAGATATCAAATGGCAGCTCAATTACACGTTCCGAGAGGAAATGCATGGTGAGGACGAGGACAATGATGCCCTTATCACACATTTTCAGGTACTATTTTAACAAGACGTCTCGGAATTTGCATAGTATTTTTAAAAAGGAATAGATGGTTGAATTATTGAGAGGAGAATAAAATGATAGATAATTATCGTTTTGGCGCAATTACAGTCAATGGCGTGACATATCGCTCTGATATCAAGATTCTCAACGACGTGGTTATTCCCAACTGGTGGAGGGCTACTGGTCATAGGGTTACTCTGGCTGAGATCTCGGACATCCTCACCGATGATGTCGAGGTATGTGTAATAGGCCAGGGCGCTTCAGGCCTGATGCAGCTTGCCGCTGACATTGCGCCGACATTGAACGAACGAAACATACTACTTATTGCGCAAAAGTCCGACCTTGCCGCAAAGGCATACAATGAACATATCCGTGCAGGCAGGGGTGTGGCTGCTGCCTTTCATCTCACCTGTTAACTATTCTTTCCTCATAGACCGGAATCAAACAGCCTGGTATCAATCCTCACAGCAGGCAAGATCTCACTAAGAGCCTATGTGGGCTACTTTGGGCTTTGCGTGTTCGGTGTAGCCGGCTTTCTCTTTTACGAAACGATTCCAGCAGGATTGGCAAAAAGGAAGACAGCTACACAAGCAGCCATACAATCTCCCACCACCTTGTGGCCTGCCACAGACAGGTGGGCCTCGTCAAAGGGCAATAAAAAGGGCTCAATAGTTTCTGCCGGATAGGCCAACAGGGTTTGATGGATCGGAACTGCGTTGGATGGTGTGAAATTTACAGAGCGGACCAGCCTTTTTTTTCCATATTCGTTGTAAAGGCTCGGGATGTAGACAAAAAAAAGGGCCTTGCTTTCCCGGCACAGAGTAGCCATTTTTTCAAGGTTAGCTTCAAAGTCGCTGGGGGCCACGCGGGTCATGGTCCCTGTCATGCTGATGCGGTAAAAGGTTCCCTTTGCCTGGTCCCATCTTTGCCACACATCCACAACAGCGGGCTTTTTGATGAGAGGTTGGAAAACCCGCAGGACCAGACGCCCCCACCCGCTGTTGCGCAATTCCAGGCGGATCTTGTGTGAAAACCGAGGTTGCCAGTCTTTGTCCTCCTTGCCTACCGCCATAGTGCCGTCATTGATTCCGAACTCGGCCAGCACTATGTCGGGCCGATACGCGGGAAGCACCCTCTTCAGGTATTCGAGCCCCTGGTAGGAGGAATAGCCGGGCACACCGGCATTGACTATTTCAATGGTGGATTCAGGATAGGCCTTGGCAAGCTCTTTGCGGACGATTTCTGGAAAGGCTTGTTCGGCCTTGACGCCCCACCCAAAGGTAATGGAGGTTCCTAAAAAAAGGAGCCGGATGGTTCCAGGCTGCTTTTCTCTGGAAACCATTGAGCCGCGGAAGCCCTCCTGGTTCACCTGCCATGTAATCCCTTTGTACGCAGGGGCTACCATCTGCTTTCTCGCCTCCCAATCGATCTTCTTCTTCTGAGCAAGCTCGTGGGTATATGCCAACTTATAAATTCCCCACGGCCCATTGTAACCAGGCTCGAGCTTCCAGAAGAGGGTCTTGTCTGGCATCGTGCCGTGGCGCGTCTTGTCAGGCGGGGGCCATTCAAAGGGTCTTGACGGAGGCGATGGTATTAAAAGACGGAGACTAATGTCAGAAACCACCAGAAAAATCACCACGGTTACCATGGCGAAGATAGTCGTCTTCCTGGCTGTGCCGGCGGCCATTCCTAGTTGAAGCCCCCTTCAAGCCTTCTAATCTTTTCCAATACCTTTTCGCGAAGCGGGGTGTCGGGTTTGAGTGCCAGATAGCACCTGTAATTTGCAACAGCTTCCTTTCTCTTCAAAGGATCCAGGCTGTAAAGGCTCCCCAGGCTAAGATAAGCCTCTGCCCCCCCTGGGTTTAACTGCACGGCTTTTCTTAGGGCCGCCTCTGCATCATCGTACATCTGGAGGGCCATCCACACACCTCCAAGATTGGTGTACGCCTCAACATCTTGAGGGTCGATCTCGAGGGCCTTTTGATAGGCCTGTATAGCGTTTCCGTATTGTCTCAATTCTACAAAAAGGCTTCCCGTGTTGAAGTACGCATCCAGCGCTGAATCTGGAGCCTGTTCAATGACCGCCTGATAGTATTTGAGGGCCTCTTCATACATCCCCTTTTCAGCGTAGATAGTACCCAGGTTATTCAGGGCAATCAGATCGTGTCCGGCTCCGGTTTTAAGCGGCACATAGGGCATGGCCAGAGCCCTTTTGTACAGAGTAATAGCCTCGTCCAGCCGACCGGCCTTCTTGAGGGCATCCGCATAGTTGTTATACGGCCTACTCAGTCCGGGGGACTTCTTGAGGGCATCTCCCCAGAGGCTGAGCTCATCCTTCCACACCCGGTTGCGCATAAAGGTTAAAATAGAGAGGAGCACGGTGATCGAAACCAAAATAGTCCAGAACATGCGCGGCCTTCTAAGGTATCTATAAATGCCCGCAGTAACGAACGCCAGACCTATCATGGGGAGGTAAGCCCGGTGTTCAGCCACAAATATCTTGTTGGGGATGATGCTGGAGGTGACCGCCAAGGTCACAAAAAACCAGAGGATGCCAAAGGCAATCAGCCGATATCGCCTGTAGGTCCAAACCGCGAGAGCTGTCAGGCCGACAATTCCCAGGGAGGCGATTAAAGTAGTATGATCGAACAAGCTACTCGAAACATGAAAATCGTGCTCAATGTTTTGCCCCCAAGGCCAAACCAAAAGCCTCAGATAGATACCCCATATGATACCTAGCTGTGAGAAGAAATAGGTTTCGCGGCTCAATTGCTCAGAGGCCCACCGTGGCAAAAGCCTGTCAATGTCTGAAACCGACTCGGTTATGGCGTCCAGGTTGGATGCCTTGAGCACGACTATGTGGACGTATGGAATGATCAAGCCGGTCATAAGAAAGGGCAGGAGATAAATTGCCCTTCTTCCAAGGCTCTTAAAATCATGTTGCACGAACAAGAATTCTGTAAGCACGATTACCACAGGGAGTGTGAGGGCCATCTCCTTGGTAAACATGGCCAGGGTTGCAGTCAGGACACAAAGGGTGTACCAGGCGAGATGATTGATACTGAAAAATGAGCTCCAACTGGCGAATGTGTGTGCCGACTGGCACAAGATCACACTTCTTGCCTTCAAGTAGCACACAATGGAGGCCACGAAAAAAAGGGTAGCTAAAGATGTATAGCGCTGCGATATGTATGTAACAGCCTGGGTGGATAGGGGGTGGACCAAGAAGATCAGTCCGGCAAAAAGAGCAGACCAGAAGAGAGCATCGTTTAGCGGGGGAAAAAGTCGTGCCCCTGTTCGAGCCTGTGGGGCATATTCTCCGGAAGCCTTGTTGCCTCGGCTAAGACAAATAACCTGAAAGAGCAATTGATAGACCAGGAACGCGGTGCATACATGAATGACAAGGTTGACGATGTGGTAGCTCAACACCTTAAGGCCGGATAGCCAGTAGTTGAAAGCAAAGGTTAGCTCTGCAACGACACGGGTTCCTCCGCCCTTCAAGGTGCATTTGTTCAGGATTTGCTGGAGTGTGCTGTCCGCAAAGACATGTCTGTCGTCATAATGGGGAGGGACATTGAACGTATTGGAATAGATGGCCAAACCAACCACAATAAAGAAGAACAAGGCCACGACATGGGCCTTCAAATATCGGTGAGAATCAGGATTACAGATCATGGTTTTCAATGTCATTTACCATAAATTTCTTCAAGCAGGGCTTCCACCTCGGCACGTTTGGAATC
>JAUWXJ010000228.1 GCA_030616425.1 Desulfobacterales bacterium
GCAGTGTCCCAGCCTCGCACCGACTATGCCAAAAATCCCTACGTAGTAAGGGAAGATGATAATTACTGACTCATCATAGCCGGCCTTTCTCATCTGCCATTGCCAGAGGTAATATCCAATCACCAGTATGGAAGCCAAAAGGAGGCCATAATAGCGTATCTGCAACGGCCCCAGTACCACTATCGTCGGATCAATGTCCCAGACAAACCCTTCCATCTCGTCTTATGGCTCCTCCATTTCTTCACCTAAAGAAATTCTGGCAGGGATTTTGGGCATAGTCGGTGCGAGGCTGGGACACTGCCTGTTCTACGATCCCGCATACTATCTGTCCAATCCGATCTCGATCGTGAAGATCTGGGAAGGGGGCCTGTCGAGTCACGGTGCTGCCGCCGGCGTCCTCATAGCGATTCTTCTCTTCTCTTACATCAAGAAGATCCCCTGGCATCTCATTTCAGACAGCAACGCCTTTGTCTACGCCATTATTGCAACGTTGGTGCGCATTGGCAACTTCATGAACACCGAGATCGTGGGGCGGATCACCGACCTGCCCTGGTGCGTGCACTTCATGCGCTACCAGGATGGAGGCAGGTATTGCCGTCACCCGAGCCAACTCTATGAGGCATCCTTCAGCCTGGCTATACTTGCCGGACTGATTCTGCTGGACCGCAAACTCGGCAAGAAGCGGCCGCCAGCACTTCTAACCGGTGTTTTCGTGGTGTCTTATTTCTTCTGTCGGTTTCTTGTGGAATTCGTCAAGGAACATCAGACCCTGCTCCCTGACTCCCCCTTGACAATGGGGCAGTATCTCAGCATTCCTTTTTTCCTGTTGGGCGTGTTTTTCCTGGTTTATGCCTGGAGGCACCGCCACGAAGGAGTGCCCTTCCCTTCAGAACAAAAGGTGCCCTCACCAAGAGCTGTCCCACAGCGGAAAAAAAGCAAAAAAAAGAGAAGAAGAAGGTGAAATTCCAGACGGGAAATAAGAAGGATGTTTGATTTCTTGATCGCGGAGCTTTCGACATCCGGTGTTAAGACCTACGTCTTTATACCGCCCCTTGTATCTTTCGTGATCTCCTTTTTCACGTCAATGGCCGGGATTTCAGGGGCATTCCTGCTCCTCCCGTTTCAGATGAGTGTCCTGGGTTTCACAACGCCATCTGTAAGCTCCACCAATCTCCTATACAATGTAATCGGAACCCCTGGCGGGGTTTACCGCTACATGAAGGAGGGTAGGATGGCATGGCCCCTCGGACTCACCATTATCACGGGGATACAACCTGGAGTGTTGCTGGGCTACTATCTTAGGGTCAAATACCTGCCAGACCCGGCGATCTTCAAGTTCTTTGTGGGCATAGTCCTTATGTACGTGGCTTCAAGACTCTTACGAGATATTTGGGCCAATAAGGTCGAAAAAGCAGGAGATGCCTGCCAGATTGGGGGCAGGGTAGATAATTTTTCGATGGGACTTAACAAGACGCGATTTGATTTCAAAGGGGTCACGGCTTCCTTTAGTACTATAGGAATGGTAATGCTTGCATTTGTCGTGGGCATTATCGGAGGTGCCTACGGTATAGGCGGAGGCTCAATCATCGCACCCCTCTGCATAACCTTCTTCAAGCTGCCAGTTCATAGCATAGCCGGAGCAGTCCTTTTTGGGACATTTACTTCATCTACTGCCGGAGTGGTCTTCTACAGTCTCATACCCGTTAAAGGGGCGGTTGCACCGCCCGACTGGGCACTCGGGATCCTATTCGGCTTAGGCGGTCTATTAGGCATGTTCAGTGGGGCTAAGATGCAAAAATACATACCTGAGAAGTGGATAAAAGTCATACTTGGAATAATAGTCTTTATCGTAGCGTCAAGATATATATTACAGTTTATAGGCTCATAAGAGGGGGCCGGGGATTTGAAAGAACAGGGGTAGACCATAACCTTGTACCACCATATGCAGAGATGCCTCCTCGGTATTCGACAGTATTCTTTACATTGGTGATATGCAATGATATTAATGAACCACCCCGCAGCAAGCTGCAGGGTATCCAATATCAACGCCCCCTCCCTTGATGGGAGGGGATAAAGGGGAAGGTGAACAAACATTTTATCACCCCCACCTAACCTCCCCCTTCCCCACCATACACCAGGTCGCCTGCAGCAAGGAAGGTATAAAGCCATAGTGGTAGAAAAAGACACCTACCTCTTAGAGGTACAGAGATACATGGTCTTGAATCCAGTAAGGGCTGACCTTCCCGCGGCGGCTCAATTCTGGCGTCAGGCGGGAGTGGCCATATGGCACAACTGCAATTTGACGAAAATGGACTGAATTAGTGAGGAGAGGCTTATGCTTTCGGGTGAAACGGTCGTACTAGTCTCACTTGCTGGCTCGTTGCAACCACTGAAGGATCGGTTCAACAGCCATAAGCATAAACTTCGATTCCTTGCTCTGCTCTCGCCAACCTGACTAGCCTGACGCGTACAAGGTGCCCGTGCGGTACAAAGGTCAACGATAGAGGCTTTTCCTAAGGCCGACATCAGCGTTAGCATCGTCTGGATCAAAATAGGCCAGGGTGACAGCAAGGAGACAGCCCACGAAGCGACTGAAACCATCAGCGATCCACGTGTCCGTCATTTTTACGATCCCGAGCAACGATCAGGAAAAGCCATTGCCCAGAGCCTGGCCTTGGAAGGAAGGGTGGCCTGGGACATTTACCTGTTCTATGCTAAGGACAGTGAATGGACTGACAGCCCTCCTACGCCACGACAGTGGATGCATCAGTTGAGTGCTAGCGAGGCAGACTCCGCGCATTTTCATACTGGCGATGATTTGGTTGAGGAACTCTACAAGACCATGAAAAGGCTAGTAGACATATAGATCTAAACGTACTACGCGGTTTGCGCTATTACGTAGGTGTGCATCGAATTCA
>JAUWXJ010000051.1 GCA_030616425.1 Desulfobacterales bacterium
AAAGGCCAGGCCCATCAGCGAGATGTAGGTCCTTTGTTCTGCTACAAACTCAGTGTTCGGAACTAAGCTGGAGGTGGGAGAAATGGTCACAAAAAACCATAGGATGCCGAATGAGACCAGCTTTGCGCGCTTGAAAAGCCAAAGGCCGATGCCCATGATAACACAAAGCACCAGGAATGATGCCATTGTTGGGAGATCAAAAAATGTCTTTGAAACCACAAAATCATGGTCGATATTCTGGCCGATCGGCAAGATCAGGAGTTTGAGATAGATACCGACAATGATCTTGAATTGAGTTAGGAGATACTCTATTCGTGTGATTTGCGGTGCCCAGGTATAATCCCCCAGGGCTGCTACGGTTTCAAGGTTTATGGTTTCAACCCCAACGATATTTGAAACAGGTATAATAAGTGCGGTGGTCAAAAGCGGCAGGAGATATAAAATCCGCTTCATGGCTCCCCTGAAGTCCGATTGTATAAATGAGTATTCCGTAAGGAGCACCGCAGCAGGCAGGGTAATGGCCATTTCCTTTGTGCGCATCGCAAGTACCGCCATGGTAAGAGAGCATACGTACCGGAGAAGGTGTGAGCCGGTGAAGAAACGATCTTCTTGCTTGAACTTGAGGCGGGCGCTTACATAAAAGACAAGGGATCCTATATAAAAAAAACCCGCCAGAGATGTATACCGCTGTGCAATATAGGTTACAGCCTGCGTGGCAATGGGGTGGACAAGGAAAAGTATACCGCCCAATAGAGCCGGCCAGAAGATCGGATCACTCAGGGGCGGCAAAACACCGCCTGTATACTGATTTGAAGCAGGAGTGCTCTTAGTGTTTGAGACTGACAGGATTTGAAACAGGAATATGAAAACAAAGTAAGCAGTCCCGATGTGGATAAGCGTGTTAAATATGTGGTAGCCTAAAACATTTGTGCCGCCCAACCAGTAGTTAATGGTAAATGTGATATTGGCAATAACCCGTGAGCCACCACTCTTGCACTTTTGAAGCATTTCTTCAAAGGAGAGCTCCGATACTACATGTGCGTCGTCAAAGTGGAAAGGGACGTCAAAGGTGTTTGAGTAGGTCAAAAAGCCCAGGATCCCAAAAATCAGTAAAGTTAATCCTGTTCGTTTAATTGAGATGGATGTCATATGCAAAGTCTTATAGTATACGTTTACGGGTTCAGGGGTACATTTCCTTTGTTAACCTTCACAGACCCCGAACCTTGAACCTCTGAACCCGTGAACGGTTACCTTGTCTCTGTGATCTCTGCGGGCTCGAGCGACCAAAGGGAGCGGGCGAGAGACTCACCAATTACGGTGTTTCGACACTGTTCGATGTCCCAGCGGATTTGTCCATTAGTCGCAAAACAACGTCCATGTTATTTTGCGCCTCAGTATAATCGGGTTTAATCCGCAATGCCTCCTGAAGATGACTAATCGCTTCCTTGAGATTTCCCTGCATAGCCAGGGCATTTCCTATGTTATTGAGGGCCTCCACATAGTCGGGCTGTATCCGCAATGCCTCTGAATAATGTCTAATGGCCTCATTGATACTTCCAAGTTTAATCAGGGCGTTTCCCAAGTTGTAGTGTGCCTCAGCAAAGTCCGGTTTGATGCGGAGCACCTCGGAATAATGTCTAATCGCATCCTTGAGACTTCCCAGATTAATCAATGCGTTTCCCAGGTTGTAGTGTGCCGCCGTATAATCTGGTTTGATCCTTATTGCCTCGGAATAATGTGCAATTGCCTCCTTGTTTTTCCCCTCATTAGCCAGTGCTAGCCCCAGGTTATAGTGCGCATCCACATGGTCGGGGTTGATCCGTATTGCTTCGGAATAATGCCTAATAGCCTCCTTGGGGCTTTCAAGTTTAATCAATGCGTTTCCCAGGTTATAATGAGCCTCCACATAAGAGGGATTGATCCGCAGCGCTTCGGAGTAATGTCTAATCGCCTCGTTGATTTTTCCCTGTTCAGTCAGAACAATTCCCAGGTTGTAGTGAGCCTCCGCATAGGAGGGATCGATCCGCAGCGCCTCGGAATAGTGTCTAATGGCATCCTTCAAGCTTCCCAGATTAACCAATGCGTTTCCCAGGTTGTAGTGAGCATTCGCAAAGTTGGGATTGATTCTTATTGCTTTGGAATAATGTGCAATTGCCTCCTTGTTTTTCCCTTCATCAACCAAAGCGATTGCAAGATTATAGTGCGCATCCGGATAGCCGGGGTTGATCCGTATTGCTTCGGAATAACGTGCAATTGCCTCCTTGTTTTTCCCATCGTCAGCCAGTGCAACTCCCAGGTTATTATAGGGACGCGCCCTTTTCGGAGATTTTTTCACAGCGTCTTTCCATAGGGACACATCGGTTTGCCAGACCTTGTTTCTTGCATAGGTAAGGCCTGAGAGCAAGAGCAGTATAGGTACGAAGACCCAGAAATAGTGTTTCCAACGAGTTTTCCATGCCGGCAGGCCTGCTGCTGCAAAGGCCAGGCCCATTAGCGAAATGTAGGCCCTGTGTTCCGTGACAAACTCTATGTTTGGAACTATGCTTGAAGTGGGAGAAATGGTTACAAAAAACCACAGTATGCCGAAAGAAACCAGCTTTGAGCGCTTGAAAAGCCACAGGCCGATGCCCAGAATGACACAAAGTGTCAGGAAAGAGGCCATTGTGGGCAGATCGAACAATGTCTTGGACACTACGTAATCATGGTCGATATTCTGGCCGATAGGCCACACAAATAGCTTGAGATAGATACTCGGAATGATCTTGAATTGAGTGAGAAGATACTCCTTTCGGTTGATTCCGGCACCCCAGGTATAATCCTGAAGAGCTGCCACACTTTCAAGACTTATGGTTTCAACCCCGATCATGTCTGAAACAGGTATAATAAGACCGGTAGACAATAGTGGCAAGAGATACAAGATTCGTTTTCCGGCTGCCCTGAACTGCAAAGCGAGCGCATTCCCCGCAGATTGCTCTCCGAGGCGTAGGCTCTCCGAGCCAGAGGCTGTGGGGGTTAGCGAGCGAATCAAGGAGATGACAAAATTCCTTACAGTCGAAGATTCCCCGCGGCTTGCCGCGGGGAGCTTCAAATCAGATTGTATGAAGTAGTATTCCGTAAGGAGCATCGTTGCGGGCAGGGTGATAGCCATCTCTTTTGTGCGCATTGCAAGCACCGCCATGATAAAAGAGCAGAGATATCGGATAAGGTGGGATTTCTTAAAAAAGCGCTCATCTTCTTTAAACTTGGTGCGGGCGCTTACAAAAAAGGCAAGGGAGCCTATGTAAAAGAAGCCGACAAGTGATGTATACCGCTGTGCAATATATGTAACGGCCTGCGTGGCAAGGGGGTGAACAAGGAAAAGGATGCCCCCAAAAAGAGCGGGCCAGAAGATCGGATCAGTCAGGGGCGGCAAAACACCGTCTGTATACTGATTTGAAGCAGGAGTGCTCTTAGAGTTTGAAACTGACAGGATTTGAAACAGGAATATGAAAACAAAGTAAGCGGTGCCGATATGGATAAGTATGTTGATAATATGGTAACCAAGAACATCGGTTCCGCCCATCCAGTAGTTAAGCAAAAAGGTGAGATGGCAGATAAAGCGTGAGCCGCCCGCCGCGCACTTTTTTACCATCTCTTCAAAAGAGAGCTCTGATACTACACGTAAGTCATCATAGTGGAAAGGGGCATCAAAGGTGTTTGAATAGATCAAAAAACCAAGAACAATAAAGGGCAAAACTATTAGCCATCGATGTTTATTTGAAGTCGATATCATAACTTAACGTTTTGAGAAATCTACAACTAATTGAAGTTACAGGTTTTGACAGGCCCTTATTACAGCTCTGACATCAAACTAAGGCTTCCGCCTCTAATTGAGGGGGAAGCATATAAATTTTATAGAACAAAATCTCCTTTAATTCAAGAGATCTGACATGTAGAGGCTATCGCTTTCCCATAGGCCTCATTTATGATAAAAAGCCAATCAAGGAACAAGCGTATTTCGGCACATTTAGTGTAGCTGTTTCATCCATCATATCAGAAACTTCTGTGGTAACGATTCGTGAAACTGTCGAATAAAAAGAAAAAGTACATAAGACGCCACGCTTCATTGAAATCCCCCGAGTCTATTGCCGAAGATTTGCGCATAAGCGCGAGAGACGTTCAAATAGTCCTGAAGAGATCAGCGGATACCGCGTCATACAAAACCATATCAACCCTTGACAGTATATTCCACTGGGGCCTTGTTATCATTTCCTTTCTTGCGCCCTTGATCTTCTTGAGAGGGATTCATGACTTTGCCAACCTCCCGCAATCGGCGTTTATACAGGTTGGTGTGGTCTTTCTGTTTCTCTTATGGTTGATCAAGTGTTTCATAAGCAGGAAGTGTTTGATACTGAAGTCGCCATTAAATTTGCCCATCCTTGCCTTTGTCCTTTGGTCCCTGGCTTCTTTAATCTATGCTCATAACAAGTATGAAGGTTTTTTGCTCTGGATGCACTGGGCCGCCTCGGCCTTGATGTTTTTCCTTGTTGTCAATGATGTCTATGAACCGCAAAAGCGAGCGCATTCCCCGTCCCGGTCTGTCGGGACTGCGGGGCTAGCGAGCGACCGGTTTGCTCCCCGCAAGCCCCGTCCTTTAGGGCGGGGTCAAGGGGAGCTATATAAAAACGTATTTCTTCCTTACCGGGAAGCTCCGCCCTTCAGGGCGGGGAGGCTTCAATCTAAAAATGGCCAACTTCCTTACGGTCGAAGATCCACCGCAGCTTGCTGCAGGGAGCTTCAAAAAAAACGTATGGTCCAGTTATTGACCGCAATTATTTTCTCGGGCACTCTTTGTGCTTTGCTGGGGGTTGTACAACACCTCTTTGGTCTCTCCTGGGTGCCTCAGGCAAGGCCGCCCGCTGCTACCTTTGCCAACAAGAACATGGCGGTTCATTTTATTATTCTCACGCTTCCCCTAATTGTTGGTCTATTAGTTGGCGCCGGGCAGAGAATATGGAAGCAACTACTCTTTTTGGCCCCGGTTATAATGATTGCTTATTTGGTGTGTGCCAAATCCAGGGCCGGCTTTGTGACTCTTGCCGCAGAGAGTATCCTCATAACTGTTTTGCTTGTCAGGGCAGATAAGCGCAAAATAGCCGTGGGGCTAGTGACTATCGGTTTAGCGGTGTCTATTTTAGTCTCTCTGGTTGCCTATAAGGATTTCAATGTCGGATCGATTGAGTTAAGGAAAGCAATCTGGTGCAATACCGTTGAGATGATCAAAGATAGGCCCTTGATAGGGTTAGGACTTGGTAATCATAAGCTTTTTTACCCCCTTTATCATCGCAAAGTAGTCACTGATAGAAGTTATGGTGAAGGGGCCCAGCTTGGCAACGTTCACAATGATTTTATTCAGGCGTTTGCTGAATTGGGCGTGGTCGGAATGCTTTTGCTTGGCTGGATGGGCCTTGTGTTGATGAGGGTTGCCTTGAGTTTAATATCATCTCGATATTCTCCTGATGTGCGGTTTTGGTCGATCGGAATCACAACGGGAATTATCGGGCTATTAGTCATTGCTTCTTTCAGTTTTCCGTTTCAGCGTGCCATCCCCCCATTTGTCTTAATGATTTTGCTTGGTATTCTTTGTTCCTTTTATTTGGGAGATAACAAAAGGTTTTATGTGATCACGCAAAGATCGATTGTGCTGTTTGCATGCGTCGTTGTATTTGGTGGATTGATATGGCTGATTCGCTTTCATTATCTTGGCATAAAGTGCGACCGGCATTTCCTGCAAGTTACTCAACTGGAAGAATTGAAAAACTGGCAAGGTGTTATTGCCGAAGGGGAAAAAGCCTATCGCCTTAATCCTGCTCGTCTCAAGATACTCTCTTACATGGGACTGGCCTACCTTGAAATGGGCAACCTCCGGAAGGGGATTGATGCTTTGCAAAAGGTAATAGAATCTTATCCTAACTCAATCACCGATCTTTTTAATATCGGTCTTGCTTATGACAAAATTGGTGAGGACCAGAAAGCGCTTGAGACATATAATAAGCTTTTACTCATCAAACCCGACTATTCAAAAGTCCACAACAACGTGGCCAATATCTATTTGAAGCAAAACAATTTGGATATGGCGATTAAGGGGCTCAGATTGGCCGCAAGATTCGATCCTAAAAACAGCCTTATTCATTTTAATATCGGCATTGTTGAGATACAGCAGAGGCGATACAAGGAAGCGGCCAGGGCATTTGAAAAGGCAGCCTTGCTTAAGCCCGGGTGGAACCTGGCGCAGCGAGACTCCCTTTCAAACAGTAGGGAAGAAGTCGTTGAGCATCTCAGAAAGGAATTGGAACTCAATCCGAGGAGTGAGGATGCAATTGAGATACGCAGCCTGATTGAGTTGATGGAAGAATTCACTTAATGAGCATGGTGCTGCTCTTTAAAATCCCCCTCAATCCCCCTTTAGGAAAGGGGGAGGATTTTGGGAGTGGCTTTAGAAAAAGTGGGGAAGGACTTCAGAACTTTTTTTACAAAAGAGAGAAGAATTTCGGAACTGCTTTTGTAAAAGGGGAGGATTTTGGGAGTGGCTTTAGAAAAAGTGGGGAAGAACTTTAGAACTTTTTTTACAAAAGAGAGAAGAATTTCGGAATTGCTTTTGTAAAAGGGGAGGATTTTGGGAATTGCGAAGAAAAGGGGGGAGATTTTGGGAATCCCCTTACAAAAGGGAATCATTTGCTTATTCCCCCTTTTTTAAAGGGGGGTAGGGGGGATTTTTCCAAATGTTCATATATTCTCTCAAGTGCTCCATTGATATTCTCAAATATTTCTCTGTCTGAAAACCTGAACACTGTAAATCCTAGACGTGCCATATAATTGTCTCTAATCTTATCCTTTTTGGTTCCTTCTTTTGAATAATGTTGACCACCGTCAATTTCAATAATGAGCTTTGCCACTGGACAATAAAAGTCCACAATGTAATTTCCAATATTTTTCTGTCTGTAGAATTGACAGCCTTTTAGTTGTTTTCTTCTGATTTTTGTCCAGAGAAACCTTTCTGCATCGGTCATATTCTTTCTCAGTTCTCTGGCAAATTTCTTGAGTTCTTTGTTGAATGGGAGCATTTTTTTAAAATCCCCCCTGGCCCCCCTTTAAAAAAAGGGGGGGGCAACCGGATGTCCTTTGAAAAAGGTATGAATCCAAGAAAGCCCACCCTTTGTAAAATGCCCTTAAAAGTCCCCCTTTTGTAAAGGGGGACCCGCCTGCCATCGCCACGTACGGCAGACACTTTACATGCTGGCACCCTGGCAACGGCGGGCAGGTTGAGGGGGGTTTTTCCCGAAAAAAATCCCGCAGCCTTTTTGGACTGCGGGATTTTTGTGTTTAAGGGTTTATGTTACTTTGTTAAGGCTTCTTAGAAGTCGATTCGCACTTCCCCGGTTACGGTCTGGGCGGCGAACTCATCACGAAGCTCAAGGTCGTAGTTCAGGGACACTGAGATGCCGTCCTCGAGAAAAGCCCTTATTCCGGCACCGAGCATAAAGAAGTCCCTATCCGGATCCATGCCTTCCACAACAAACGTGGATTCGCTTGGGTCAGCATCAAAGCCCGCCTTGATCTTGCGGTCTTTGTCCTCAAACTCGTGTATGTAGTTTGCGCGCAGGTCCACAAGGTACTTATCATCCTGGTACCCGGTGCGCACACCCAGATTACTCTGGATCGAATCCGTGTCGTAGCTATAAATCTTGAGGTTCGAGCCAGGGGCGCCCGACTCGGTGTACGCGTCCATATCAAAGTACGTGTACTTGAATGCCAGGTTCGGGGTCAGGATCCAGTTCCCGCTGCCCAGGTAGTAACCACCGCCCATGAGGACAGTCCACGAATCGGCATCCGTATCGCCCGTGGCAGTCTGGTTCATAAATACTATCTTGCGGTCCGACTCGATGCTGTTGTGTGCGTACCTGAGGTCGGTGTTGAGGTAAAAGTCTTCAACACCGTAGGTTCCGTACACACCCAGGTTGAAGCTTCCAACCTCGGTTGTAGCGTTACCCCCGTCAGTGTCGACATCGGTCCATGCGTATCCGGAGCTGACACCCAGAACCATGTCGTTAAACAGCCCGTCAACGCCGATCATGATGCCGTAGGTGTCGTATTCATAGCCCATCTTGTTGTCTCTTGGGTCCTGGTCCCCGAAGCTTCCGAAGGTCTGAGCCCAGGCGCCTGTACCACTGTCACCTGCCTCGCCAGAAGGCCCGGCAGGCCCCACAGGGCCACGTTCGTAGTCAAGCCCGGCCGCCATGCGCGCCTCAGACAGGTGACCGACAGTCACGTTACTGACCGCGCCGCCTACTGAAAGCACCGAATCGATGCTCCCTCCGATCGGCTCAGGACTCAACTGGTCCAGTGCATCGGAAAGAGCCGTGGCATCAAGTCCCGTCAGTGTGTCGCAAACGGTGGCCATCCTTCCGGTGGCGGAGGCTGAGAGGGTATCGAGTAGTGTTGCCATGTCACCCACGGTCGAGTTTACACCGGCCACATTCGCCATCGCTATCTTGGAGGTTATGATGGCAAGTTGACCGTTGCTGGTCTGGCCGGTAAAGCTGTACATCGCACTGGTATCAGTGATGGTGGGAACAACGACCGTGGTACCACCTTGACCGTTCACCACAGTGTATATTGTACCGTTAGTCAGGTAGCCGGACACATCAATAGTGAGTTTCGCGCCGGGATTTATGCTAGCATCTTGACTTACTGCCTGTATGTTACCGGTTCTCGCATCACTCACGCTCAATCTCAGCGTGGTGGCCGGACCCATGGAAAATATACCCGTGTGGGTGAGCCTGTTAGAGCCAATATCAAGGGTGCTTGTACCGGACAGCGTAAGCTGGGTGCCAGTGAATGTCTTACTGGCGTTTAAGTCTATCACGGTGTCCTGAACATAGATTTGTGTGGCGTTAATGTTGTTCGCCACGGTTGCCGTGCCACCCTGGAACTTGACGACCTTCAGTATCGCTCCTCCTGCGACGCCGATGTCACCACCGGTGGTGGTCGAACCGAGATACGTCAGGGTGCCCTCGTCGGTTGTCACAGTAGTAACCGTGCCGGTGATCTTTCTGCCGGCAGCCATGGTGACTGTATTGTCATCGCGAAATTCTAGATTGGTGGCGTAAACGTCATTATTGAAAGTCACTTCCTTGTTCGCGCCGCCTTGAACTATGATTTTCTTAAGTGCGTAGCTGGTAGCACCAACATCACCGGTAACAGTGGAGGTGCCTACAAACACCAACTGACCTTTATTGTTATTGCTCGTTGTGATTGCAGCATTGAGGATTGTGTCGTTCCCCATGCCGACTGTAGCTACATCGGTAAAGTTGAGTGTTGTGGCGTAAACATTACCGGTGAAGCTTACCCGCTTGCCAGTTTCGCCGTCTGCGGTGATTAGCTTCAATACCGCTCCAGGCGCACCGACATTGCCTCCAACAGTGGAAGTGCCGGCAAAGTGCAGCGTACCTTTGTTTGTAGTGCTCGGTGTAATCGATTGAGTGGTGACGTTTTTGCCGTCTGCAAAGATAATCTTTGCGTCTGATGTAATATTAATATTGTTGGCATTAACATCGCCCGTGAAACTCACCACCTTGCCGGAAGCGCCGGCTATTTCGATTCTCTTAAGATTAGAACCGGGTAGAGCGACATCGCCTCCCACAGTGTGTGTGCCGGCAAAGAGCAGGTTGCCTTGGCCGTCGTTTGTGGTTCCAATCGAAGTAGTGGTGACGTTCTTGCCGTCTGCAAAGGCGATTGTAGCGTCAGAGGTAAAGAAGATGGTTCGGGCGTTAACATCGCCTTGGAAAGCCACATTCTTACCTGCGTCGCCATCTACTTTAATTAGCCTGAGATTAGAACCAACCTGACCCACATCACCTGTCACAGTGGAAGTACCTGCAAAGATGAGGTCGCCTTGATCATCGATAGTGGTTCCAATCGAAGTGGTGGTGACGCTCTTGCCGTCAGCGAACTTGACTGTTGCTTCATCGGTAAAGAAGATGGTGTCAGCGTAAACATTACCGGTGAAGCTCACCTCCGTGCCTTTAGCGCCGACCACTTCGATTCTATTGAGGCTGGCACTGGCAGTACCAACTTCACCTCCAACAGTGGAGGTGCCGGCAAATCTCAAGTTTCCTTTGGAAGTGATACCGGTTGTAATTCCGGTAGTGCCGACATTCTTGCCGTGAGCAATACGAACAGTGCCGTCTGAAGTAAAGTTGATGGTATTGGCGAAAACATTTCCGGTGAAATCCACAATTTCGCCGGCAGCGGCGTCTATGTTTATTCTATTAAGATTTAAACCAGCCAGTCCGACATCGCCTCCAATAGTTGCATCACCTGCAAAGAGCAGGTTGCCTTGTCCGTCGTTAGTGGTTCCGATCGAGGTAGTGCCGACGATCTTGCCGTCTGCAAACTTGGCTGTGCCATCCGAGGTAAAGAAGATGGTACTGGCGTACACATTGCCGGTGAAATCCACTATCTCGCCCGCGTCGCCGTCTAATTTGATTTGCCTAAGATTTAAACCAGCCAGTCCGACATCGCCTCCAACAGTTGCATCACCTGCAAAGAGCAAATCGCCTTGGCCGTCGGTAGTGGTTTCAATTGAAGTAGTTATGATGGTTGTGCCGTCTGCGAACTTGGCCGTCCCTTCATTACTAAAGAAGATGGTATGGGCGTAGACATTGCCGGTAAAGCTTACCTGCTTCAAGGCACCGGCTATTGCGATCTGCCGTAAATTTGCATCGACAGTACCGACATTACCGCCCACAGTGGAGGTTCCGGCGAAGAGCAAGTCGCCCGTGCCGTCGGTAGCAGTTGAAATCGACGTAGTGTAAATGCTTTTGGTGTCTGCCAGCGCGACCGTACCGTCCGCGGCAAAATGGAGGCCGCGCGTGTAAACGTCGCCATTGAAAGTATCGGTCGTCTGGGCGTTCCCTATAATGATTCTCTTAAGACTAAGACCGGCGGCGCCAACAGTGCTTGTGGCCGTGTTGCCACCCCAGAGCAGCAAGTCACCTGTACCGTCATTAGCGGTTGTAACCGCACCGAATTGTTTTGTGGTATTACCGACAGAACCGGTGAAGTCGCCGGAAAACGTGATAGTGTCGTCGGTAGCGCAAATTTGATCACCATCAGCTTCGACAGAATACGCCGCCGCATGAGCTCCCGGCACCATTACAACTGATACTATGCAAAGCGCCATTAAAAACAAAAAAGATTTCTTCATTCCTTTCCTCCTTCTTTTAATCTTGTCTAATTTTTAATTGTTATTTTTAAAATTTTGAAAGGTTAAAATTTTTAACAGTTTTGACTTTATCATCCGGAAAAAATTTAGACGAATTTCTAACGCAAACAATTGGAAAAGTCAAGAACAAAATTTAAAAAAAACCAAGAATAACAGTTTTTTAAGAGGCCTGCCGTGTTCATTTCATGAACACCCTTTTTGTTCATTTCGTGAACACCTGCGGGAGTGCTATATACAACATATTTCTTCCTTCTCCCCCTCCCTTCATGGGAGTTTGTGGTCAGGCTCCTGTGGGGATTTTCGCCGAACCGAGGCGAAGCATTGCGAGGGGCAGCTTACCCATTTCTGCCTAAGGCATTTTTGGGTAACCTTACACATTTCCGCCCAAGGCCCCGGTTAAATACATAAAAGAAATTTAACGGGGTAAACACTTTGGAGTGAACCCGAGTCCCCCATTAATATTCAAAGAAAGAAGGAAGAAAGTTGAAACTTCATGGACGTCCCCAACTTTCGTATAACTATCGTTTCAAGCTCAGACAAGTAAAAGAGGGGATGACCGAGTCCGTCAATATTAACAAGGCCAGCCCGAAAGACCTGGTGCGCCTGCCCAATATTGGCCCGGTCATGGCAGTCAGGATACATAAGTACAGAGAAACACACGGGCTTTTTCAGAGTGTCGAAGACATCAAGAAAGTCGAAGGAATAGGACCTGCTATCCTTACCAGTTTCTCAAAGAATCGTATCTGAACCGCAAAAGCGAGCGCATTCCCCGTCCCGCC
>JAUWXJ010000127.1 GCA_030616425.1 Desulfobacterales bacterium
CGCGCCTCAGGCCCGGGCGGACAGAATGTCAATAAGGTTTCCACGGCCGTGCAGCTTCGCTTCGACGTGGGCAACTCCCCATCCCTGCCCGATGACGTTCGCGACCGTCTGATTCGTCTGGCAGGCAGGCGGATTACTGAAGGCGGCGTGCTGATTATCGATGCCAGGCGGTTCCGTACGCAGGAACGAAACCGTCAGGATGCGATCCACCGGCTGGTGGAGTTGATACGCAAGGCAGCTGAAAAGCCTAAACCTCGCCGTAAGGTAAGACCGACGATCAAATCCAAGAGGCGCCGGTTGGAGGCGAAGCGTCGCCGCAGCGAGAAAAAACAGATGAGACGGCCGGTTGGGTATTCTGGGGATTAGCCGTAAAAAGGGGGCGTTCCAAAAAAAAATATTGGACTGATTCTATAGGCTGTTTCAAAACCCTTTGACCCTGACGGGCTAACAGGTTCGCTGGCAACTCGCAGTTCAGCGTGGAACGTTAATTGCGACATAACAGAGAGGTGGATCATGAGACTCAATGTAAAAGCCTTTGCGCTGACATGTGGATTGGTGTGGGGCCTTGGCCTTTTTATTCTCACCTGGTGGATAATCGCATTTGATGGCGCCACCGGCGAGGCAACGTTCATTGGTCGTGTTTATCGTGGCTATAACTTGAGCCCCATGGGTAGCTTTATAGGCTTGATCTGGGGATCAATTGATGCTTTAATTGGAGGAGCTGTTTTTGCGTGGCTTTACAATTCAATCGCATCACGCATCTGAAGCAAATGAATCTCCCTGGTTTTCAAATAATCATTGAAGATCCCGGCAGTCCCGATAAAATCGGGGCAGGGAATCTTCGACTGTAAGGAAGTTTGTCATTTTTGATGGTTTCGTAAAAAGTCGGATTCAGTGAATATGTCAGATTTCTCGCTTCGCTCGAAATGACAAGTTGTTAAGACTTTTTACGAGTTCATCATTTTTGGATGCGCTCGCTTTTGCGGTTCAAAATTTTCTAATCATAAGGAGTGAACAAAAAACCAACCATGATAAAGGGACGCATCGTTGGAACCGGTTCAACAACACCTAAAAGGATTCTAACGAATAAAGACCTCGAAACCATAGTAGATACCTCTGATGAATGGATCACACGGCGGACCGGGATCAAAGAACGCCGCATCTCCTCAAACGGCCAACGCGAGAACACCTCGGATATGGCCACAAGGGCATCTTCAAGGGCCTTGAAGATGGCGGGCGTTTCGCCTGAGACCCTGGACATGATCGTGATGGGCACTGTGACACCGGATCGTCAATTCCCTTCAGCGGCCTGCTTCGTACAAAAAAGGCTAAAGGCGAGCAAGGCAGTCGCCTTTGATGTCTCTGCTGGATGCTCAGGTTTCCTTTATGCCCTCTCTGTTGCAAACAACGCCATCGCAACCGGAAACTGTGAGAACGCCCTCGTCATTGGTGCCGAACGGCTTTCGTCCATCACAAACTGGGAGGACCGAAGCACCTGCGTGTTGCTCGGCGATGGTGCTGGTGCAGTAGTACTGACCCCCTCTAGAGACCGTGATGGTATTCTTTCAACCCATCTGGAGTCTGATGGAAATTTGTGGGAGCTCCTCTATTCCTCGGATAAGGGCTCCAAGATTCCTGAAATCCTGGACACGGTCCAGAGAAAGCCTTTTTATATCAAGATGGAAGGGCATCGGCTTTTCAAAAAGGCGGTCTCCTGCCTGGCCGACATTGCCGTGTCTGCCCTTGAACATCACAATCTTTCAAGCCAGGATATTAAACTAATGGTCCCTCATCAGGCCAACCTCAGAATTATCCAGGCTGTTGCAGAAAAGCTCTCGGTTCCGATGGACAGGGTCTATACCAACATCCAAAAATACGGAAACACTTCATCAGCCTCTATCCCAATTGCCCTTGATGAGGCCAACCGGCAAGGCTTACTAAAGGCGGGGGATTACGTGCTTTTGGTAACCTTTGGGGCAGGCCTAACCTGGGGGGCGTCTGTTGTGAACTGGTCCTTTTAGTAAAATTCTCCACATCCCAAAATACCCCTGCCAAAACCAGTGGGCGGATTTTGGTAAGCAAGCCGCGTAAGGCCTGTGCAGAGGATCGTTTTTCGGCTGTTTATCAAACAAGAATTCCTTTGATCGGTTATTAAAACGTTTTAGACCAAGCGAAAAGGGATTATGACAACAACCCCTTTTGTTTTGACACCTAAACCGCTTTTCTGATAGAGATTTTTCATGCCTGCCCACCTGGAAATCACTCTTAAGCCTGATCTTTTTGATGCTGAAGGGGCAGCCATCTGCAGAAAGGCGAACGACTATTTTGGATTCGATCTTGAATCGGTCCGTACGGTCTCCATTCTTACAATCGATATTGACCTTACCCCTGATCAGCTTGAATCGATCCGAACAGAGATCTTCACCAACCCTGTCACCCAGATCTCCTCTTACAAGCCCCTATCTATCGATTTCGACTCGGTTATATGGGTGGGCTACCGGCCAGGTGTACGCGACAATCCCGGAAGTACAGCGCAAGAAGCAGTAGAAGACCTTTTTCGAATCCGTTTGAAACCGCATGAGGCTATCTACACCTCAAAAAGGTATTGTCTCAAGGGTGTTAACCTATCGTTTCACGATGCGGATCGCATCGCCCGGGAGCTTCTTGCCAATGACATTATCCAGCAGTGGAAGGTCTTTTCCAAAGAGGACTGGGACCCGGAAACAGGAGTCGGGATTATCATCCCAAAGGTGCGCCTGGATCATAAACCGACCGTTACTGTAATCCCTATTGATAGCGATAAAACCCTCATGCGCCTCAGCAAGGAACGCGGTCTGGCCCTGAACCCCAATGATGTACCCACGATTCGGGCCTATTTTCTCAGAGAAGATGTGCTGGCAGAGCGCCGCGCCGTCGGCCTTTCAGACCCGACAGATGTTGAGCTTGAGTACATCTCCCAGGCAAGAAGCGATCACTGCAACCACAACACCTTTAAGGGCCTGTTCCTTTACCGCGACCTTGCCACGGGCAAGACAGATACTGTAGACGACCTCTTTGCGACCTGTATCGAGGCGCCAACCCTGGCGATACAAAAGAAAAAACCGTGGGTGATATCGGTCCTCTGGGACAATGCCGGTGTTGGGCGCTTAAACGAGGACAACTACTATGTGATCACCGGCGAGACCCACAACTCCCCCTCGAATATGGAGGCATACGGCGGGGCGATTACCGGGATCGTGGGGGTCTACCGGGACCCCATGGGAACAGGTAAAGGCTCCAGGCTGATCATGGGGATGTATGGATACTGTGTAGGCCCACGGGACTATCAGGGGGAGCTCAAGCCGCATCTTCATCCCAAACGTCTCTTGGACGGCGTGATCGAAGGTGTGCGCGACGGGGGCAACAAGAGCGGCATCCCTACACCATACGGACAGGTCTGGTTTGACGAGGGATACCTCGGAAAGTGCCTGGTCTTTGTCACGGCCATCGGCCTGATGCCCGCGCAGATCAAAGGAGGGCCGGCTGAGAAGAAGAGAAGCTCCCCTGGTAATCTGATCGTCATGTGCGGTGGCCGTGTGGGAAAGGATGGCATTCACGGTGTAACCGCGGCCTCTGAGAGCTTCTCTGCTGATACCCCCGCAGGTCATGTGCAGATTGGAGACCCTTATACGCAAAAAAAGATGCACGATTTTCTGTTGGAGGCGCGCGATCACGGTCTCATTGCCTTCATCACGGACAACGGAGGGGGTGGGCTCTCATCATCCATTGGGGAATCGGCCCGTTTTAGCAACGGTTGTATGGTTGAGCTGGAAAAGGTCCCTTTGAAGTACGAGGGCCTGGACCAGTGGGAAATCTGGGTTTCCGAATCCCAGGAGCGCATGACAGTTGCCGTCAAGCCCGAGCACTGGGCACAATTTGCTGCGCTTTCGAAAAAACATGCCGTAGAGAGCACCTTGATCGGCCGCTACACTGACTCTGGCAAACTCCATATCACCTATGACGGCCAGACCTGCGCTCATGTGGACATCGACTTTCTGACTTCGCAGTTCCCCCAGTGGACCTTTGAGGCCGAATGGACCCCGCCGGAAATGCGAGGCCTTTCCGAACCGGACTTCGTTGAGCCGGACAATGCCTCAAATTTGCTCCTCGATCTACTTGCCAGGCCGAATATTTGCTCAAAAGAATGGATCATCCGGCAATACGATCATGAAGTGCAAGGAACAAGTGTTGTCAAACCCCTTGTCGGAAAGGATCGCGACGTAAACAGCGACGCGGTTGTGAGCCGACCCGTGCTGGAATCCCTGCAGGGCCTGGCTGCAGCACAGGCAGTGCTCCCAACCTATTCCCTGATCGACACTTACCACATGGTAGCCTGCTCCATTGATGAGGGGGTAAGACGCGTGGTGGCTGTGGGCGGGGACCCGGAACACATCGGTGGCGTGGATAATTTCTGCTGTCCATATATACAGTATGACGCGATCGGCAACCCAGACGGCAAGTACAAGGCTGCACAACTTGTCCGGGCCAACTGGGCCTTGAGGGATGTTTGTACGGCTTACGGGATCCCGCTACTTTCAGGCAAAGACAGCATGTACGTGGACGGCTACCTCAAGGGCAGACACAATAAAACACAGAAGGTCTCTGCCCTCCCTACACTCCAATTTGCCTGCACAAGTGTCATTTCAGACATTACACGATGCGTTACCATGGACTGCAAATTTGCCGGGGATCTTGTGTATGTGCTGGGTGAAACCAGGAATGAGCTGGGCGCATCCGAATATTACGAACACTTCGGTCACGTGGGACTCCATGTGCCTGAGCTCAGGCCCGAGTCCGCGATAAAGCTCTATCGAGCTTTGAACCGGGCCATCCAGGAGGAGCTGGTTGCATCCTGCCACGGCATATATCGCGGAGGGCTGGGGGTGCACCTGGCGCTGGTGGCCATGGCCGGTGGCCTGGGAATCAGGGTTGATCTTTCCAAGGTGCCGAGGGTAGAGGCCGAGCAAGACCATGTAATCCTTTATTCAGAGACCCCTGGCCGATTCATTGTCACCATTGACCCCAAGAACCGTTCCTCCTTTGAGGCCCTTTTTGACGGCTTGCCGCATGCCTGTGTTGGGACGGTCTCAGGCGAGGCTGATTTTGAAATCAACGGCCCGGAAGAAAAGCCGGTGATCCGTGTGCCGGTCTCGGAATTGAAAACAGCCTGGAAACGCCCCTTTGGAGACCTAGTATAGGCAATAATAAGTGGAGCAAAAAAACGCATCGCAACGATGGTTATATCGAGCTAAGCCAAAAAGAAAATTCGTACTGTTTTCAAGGCGTGAGCCGCAAATCCGAATATCGAAACACGAAACAAATACAAATGACCGAAACACGAAATTCAAAACAATACGATTTGGAAGACCGTACGCTTGCATTCGCAAAAAAAACGAGAGCCTTCGTAAAAAAATTGCGCAAAACCGTAGCAAACATTGAAGATGGAAAACAAGTTATTAGGTCTTCTGGCTCTGTTGGCTCGAACTACATTGAGGCGAATGAAGCACTAAGTAAGAAAGACTTTATTATGCGAGTCAAGATCTGTCGTAAAGAAGCCAAAGAAAGTCGGTATTGGTTGCAGTTGATAGATACACAAGGTGAACCAGAGCAGGAAAAGAAACGAAAAGATTTGGCGAAAGAGGCTACAGAACTGATGAATATTTTTGGCTCCATATTGCGTAAGAGTAAGTAGCATTTTGAACATTTGATATTTGAAATTCGGGCTTGTTTCGGATTTCGATATTCGGATTTCGGATTTAGTTACTACGGATTTAGCAAATTACTTCATATGACACCTAGTGATACCAACAACATGACTGTTCATGTGCTGGTTCTGACCGGCTATGGCCTCAACTGCGATGTTGAGACTGCCTATGCCTTTGAACTGGCCGGAGCGGTCTCGACCCGCGTTCATATCAACACCCTTATCTCAGGGGAAGCGAGCCTCAAAGACTATGATATCCTTGTATTTGACGGGGGATTTAGCTGGGGCGATGATCATGGGGCCGGCGTGCTTGAAGCAGTGCGCCTGAGATCGAACATCGGCAAGGCCCTCATAGAATTCATAGAGAATGGAAAGCTTATCCTGGGAATCTGTAACGGATTTCAGGCCATGGTGAATCTCGGGCTTCTCCCCGGCTTTGACGGGGATTACAACACACGGCAGGTTGCCCTCACGTTCAACGATTGTGGAAATTTCAGGGATGATTGGGTAACACTTTTGGGAAACCCGGAGTCACCCTGTGTATTTACTAGAGGGGTGAGTCAGATAGAGCTTCCCGTACGGCACGGTGAAGGCAAATTCCATGCATCTCCTGAGGTGATCAAGCGCCTAATCGGCAACGGGCAGGTGGTTTTCCAGTATGCCACACCTGAGGGGGTGCCTGCACAGGGGCAATTCCCGTTCAATCCCAATGGCTCAGTCCACGACATTGCAGGGATATGTGATTCGACCGGCCGCATCTTTGGTCTCATGCCCCACCCTGAGGCGTTTAACCACTGGACAAACCATCCTGACTGGACCCGCGTGAAAGAGTCCATGAAACGGCAGGGCCAATCAATCCTTCCTGAGCTAACCGCCGGCGTCCAGCTCCTGAAAAACGGCGTTGATTACATAAGACAAGCCTGACTCTCTGACCTACTAAGGGGAGCATAATATTGTTTGCAATAAATAATACTTTCACCCCCAAGGGGGATCTCTTTTTGAGTCAGCTCAAATCTCATTCTGCTCGTTGGCGGCAGAATGCATTGAACTCCATGAACCAGGCACACGTCAATGTGGGATACAAGCTCAGTAGCCATTTGTAAATGGGTCAAG
>JAUWXJ010000036.1 GCA_030616425.1 Desulfobacterales bacterium
ACGGCAAACCAGTGGTCTTTTTCAGGCGGTCCAGCACAGGAGCTGCCGATTACCTTGCGTTGACAGAAGAAATCTTAGTCTATGGATGAGAAATCCCTTTACAAGAACAAGGGAATTGTGTATAAAGCGCCTACTTTTTGACACGCAGCGCGCAGCGGGACGATAAGGGCCAAGCTTATGGTGGGCCGAAGAAGTTTGCTGAGATCAACTCGCGAAAAGCCGTTAAAATCCAGGGCCGTTGACGGAGAAGAAGCTAAAAAGAAAGAAGCCATCCTGGATGCGGTGAAACGCTCTTCAGATTCAGTCAAAGCCACACTGCAAGAGCTTGGACTTCCCCAATCAACCTATTACAAATGGTTAAATCGATATAGAACCGAGGGGTTGGATGGATTAAAGACAGGGAGCCCCATTCCTGATGAGCTATGGCAACGGTTTGCCGGGCTTGAAAAGAGACAAGGAAGAATATTAGATGGGAGTAAATTGTCCGTAGAGGAGATTCAGACCATGAAAAGCGAACAGGACAACGAAAAGATTAAAAAGCTGCTGTTTAAGCGCTTTGATGAAGAACCATCAAGAGAACCGGAAAAAGCGACTGAGGCGGAAACAGCGCAGGCTGGTGGGGAACCGAAGGGTGTGAAGGAACCCACCCCTCCGTCTTATACGCCTCCCCCAGAAGAACCTGCGGACAACACCTTGAAATACGCGATTGGTATTTTCGCGTTTGTGATCGCCGTCCTTTTGCTGGCGAGTTTGTCTAACTGGAACAAATTCTATTTCAAGCAAAATGACCAAATGGTTGAACTGTGGCAGGGCAGGTTTGCCCCCATGGGTGAACATGTTGTAGCCAGCTTCTCGGACCCCAAGATTATCGAGATTATACCAAAGCAGGAGACTTATTCCAGGAAACAAACCTTTGGGATCCTTTCCGGTTATTTTGTCAATCGTGCAGATGAGATCCTGAAGGCAGGGGAGACCCCTGATCTGAAAGCAGCAAAATCGTATTTGACCCATGCTTCCAATTACGCCCTTTCTAAGCCTGAACGACAAGCGATCAGGATGCGTTTGAATAGCATTCGATTTCTCGTTCTGTTTAGCAAGGCAGATCTATCTCTGAGTAAGGGGACAGAATCCGAGTTTGAGGCTGCCAAGGGGTATCTAGCCCAGGCGATTCCCGTGGCTTCAACAGATCTTCAAAAGGATATACTAATGAAGAGATTGGCGGCTGTGGAGTATGCCCTGGCGACCAGCAAGATTAGCAAGGGTGAGAGACAACTTGCAGATCTGTATAGAGAGGCTCTAGATCGGCATCTGCAAAAGGCCAAAGCATACGGCCCAGAAAAGTCCAAGGAGATTGATCACGAGATTACCAAGATTAAAAAATGGCTGGATGAGTTCGATAAGGAGCATGTTGGGGCAACACCGTAGGAATAGAATATTAACAGGTGGGGGATAGAGGGGTGGCAAGAAGCCCCCCCCTTTCTATTTGAAGGACTGTTTTGGCACGACCACAATGCCGCGAGGTGTAACCATAAACCGTTTTCGGTCCGCTTCCGGGTTGTATCCGATTTCAATATCTGGTGGTATGCGATTATTTTTGTCGATAATGGCTTTCATGATCTTGCAACGCCTGCCTATTTCCACATCGGACATAATTACCGATTCCCCCACTTCTGACCAACTCCTTACAATTACGTTATAGGACAGTACCGAATTCTTGACGATACCTCCGCTGATAATAGAGCCGTGTGAGACAATCGAGTCCAAGGCCGTACCGGTCCTGTTTGAAGACGTGTCCCTGAAGATCGTCTTGACCGGCGGGGATTGCACTTGGAAGGTCCTGAGCGGCCACTTGGTGCCGTACAGGTTGAAGTTGGGTTCCACACCCGTCAGGTCCATGTTCGCATTCCAGTAAGCATCCAGATCACCAACGTCTCGCCAGTAGAGAGAATCCTGGAGGCAAGGTTCAAGGACCCGCACACGGCTTCCATCCTCTTTGATTGTATACACAAAATCCTCAATCCGATTCTTTTTCTTATACGGAAAGGCATAGAGGGAATACCTTTCCAACGCCATAGGAATGATGTGCCTGCCAAAATCGTCTTTATCGGTCGACTTCAATAGGTCTAACAACACCTCGGTCTTGAACATATAGATACCCATGGAGGCAAGGACGTAGCCGGAATCTCCGGGCATCGATTCTGTGGATACGGGTTTTTCCTTAAAACCCGTGATCTTGTAGTCTCCTGAAACCTCCACTATCCCAAAACGGTAGGAGAGGGATACCGGAACCTCAAGAACCGAGATTGTTATATCCGCACCTTTTTCTTCATGATAGGCCTTAAAAAGGGCATAGTCCATCTTGTAGACGTGATCCCCTGATAGGATGAGCAGATGTTCGGGGGCTTCGCGTTCTATGAGGTACAGATTCTGTCGGACCGAATCGGCTGTGCCGCGGTACCAGTCCTCGCCTACGCGCATCTGTGGAGGCACGACCTTCATATAGTGGCCCAGGGCATAGTTGAATATGTTCCACCCTGCTTCTAAATGCTCCACGAGTGACTGTGCCTTGTACTGGGGCAAGACAATGATCTTATAAATATTGGAATTTATGCAGTTGCTGAGGGTGATATCAATGAGTCGATATATACCCCCAAACGGAACAGCAGGTTTTGACCGATCCCGTGTCAAAGGATAAAGGCGTTCCCCTTTCCCGCCGGCCATCACAAGGGCTATGACGTCGCGCATCCTTACGCCCCTTTTAAGACATCGATCATGGTGAACACATGCCCTTTGGCGCCTTCATCGATCTTTTTTGCCAGATAATGAATGGCGTCTATCGTTCCCCTGGCATATATATCCCGGTCATTGACATTGTGGGTGAATTGAAAGAAGACGGTCCCATCTTGTGACCGGAGCGAATAGGTGTGCCACCCATGCCCTTTCAAATATGCCTCGGGGACGCCCCATTCGGACTGCTGAACCCCTGGGTCCCGTTCCATCTCTATTTGATCCTTGGCAAAAGGGACGCCCAATAGGTTAAAATAGCCAATCATGGCCTTGGCTGTGCCACTGGTATCGGCTTTTCCTTGCTGATGGCTTTCCTTGATCTCCAGGCCATACCCTTTGAAGACATCAGGAAAGGTCTCGGCAGCATATTCCATCATAGCCTGGAATGCCACGATCTGTTTGCCCATGTTGGGAGCAATCACAGCGGCTGTGTCTGATCCCAACACTGTCTCTGCCAGACGCGTCCTGTCACCCCCGGTTGTGCCCATGACAAAAGGGAGGCCGTTTTCACAATAGAAAGTGGCATTGTCGTTAACCACACTAGGATGGGTATAGTCCACACAGATAACCATTCCCTCGGTCTGTTTGATAGATTCCATCATCTGTTGTCTTTCATCCGGCTTGATTAATTTGACAGCATCAGCACCTATTTTGGCTTCAGTGGCTTCAATCTCAGGTCCAGTGAGGGCGTACGGGATAAGCTTCAGGCTGCTCTCTTGCAGGATGTGTTCGGCTGCTTTGGTAGACATGTTGCCCGGGAGTCCATTTACCATCACCTTGATTGGATCCATGATGCATCTCCTTGCTTGGGTTATGGAATGATGGAGTGAGACCTTTGCAAAACCCCTTTTCACTTATTTGCATGGACTTTTTGACCCATTTACAGGCTTGCTCACTAAATCCTGAAAACTCGGCTTAACGGCCTCAAACAGTTCAGGATTGGCCCGAATGGGTCCCCAAAAAGTCTATGATGGCCGTTCAAAGAAGTTTTGCAAAGGTCTCGGAGCGTTGGAGTATTGGAGTAGTGGATATTGGCTGTCACACATCAGTCCAATACTCCAAACTACGGCGAATCTCCTAAATTCGGCTTGAATTTATACCTGTACCATAAATGTGCCTGTTATTCAAATCAGCTCCATCCAACAGGCATGATAATGAGAGGCTCGTGATTCTTTTGTGCGTTGATCGTCCTGGCTACGTCGTTGTCATGGAAAGCTCCTACGATACCTGCGGCTAAGCCCAGGGCCTGACATTGCAGAAAGATGTTTTGACCGATATGGCCAACCTCGATCATGGCATACCTCCTGCCTCGATCGCCGTACTTGATGGTGATCCGGTTGTATTCAGCCGTAATGACCAAGATGACAGGGGCGGTGGCCATCCACATTTGTCTCAGAGAAGCCACGGCAACCCCTTCTCTTGCATCTGTGGCAACTATTTGCTCGATTGAATGATGAGGCGGATCATAATGGTACACCCCTGGAGCCAGCTCTTGGACCGCATTCTTTCCCACAACAGCATATATATCTATCGGATAGAGGGCACCACCGGATGGAGCTGCTCTTTTCAATCCTCTGTCGTCTGTAATGCCTTGGGCGGTCCATAGAATTTGAGAAAGCTGACTGACCGTAAGGGGCTTATTTGCAAAGGACCGTACGGTTCTTCTTTGTTTGATAGCCTCTTCCACAGATACATCTCCGTCTAGCATGGGTGCAGGCAGATTCATGCGTTCCTCCTCGCTAGAGATTTTGCGGTTTCTTGCAAAGACATCTCTTACTCGAAATCGACCTAAACTGTAAAAAGAAATACCTAATACCCCTCCGAGTCGGCACGCCTGTCGGCGGGTCAATCTGCTATTTTTCTTAAGGATTTGAAACAGGGTTGAAAGAACCATTTCAACCATCTCCTACTTATTCCAAAGGTTTAACACAAGCCTTCGACTTGTCTCCAGGTGCTGGAACAACACACTTTTGTTGTCGCAAAACACCTCAAGGGTTATGGTGTCATCGTATCCAATCGATTTTAAGGCAGTGATTGCCTTTTCCCAGTCAATATTTCCCACCCCTAAAGGGATGTGGTCATCCTCAGTTGCTCGGTTGTCTGAAAAGTGGACATGACTTATATAGTTGCCCAAGTCTTTGCAAAAGCTCACTCCGTCATCTCTTCCGAGATTGGCGTGACCAAAATCAAGATGGATTTTGAGTCCTGGAACCTCTTGCAGGAGTTGGGCGTAAGTATGAACAGAATCAAATGGGGCCATAAAATTTTCAAGAACTAGGGTCAGTTCGTAGGATGTGGCCATTGCCACAATGGGTTTCAGGGCCTCGATATTTAGCCGGACCAGATCCTTCTTCATAGCCGGCGGACAGTAGTAACAGGGATGGATATTCATGATTGTTGCTCCCACGGCAGAGAAGATCTTGGCACAGCGTTCGAGTTCCTCCAAGCAAGCTTCCCGCACCGGCTTGATCGGATAAGCATACGGCAGGCAGGGGTCGGTGTGCCCCACAACCGACATATTATATTGGTCAAGGAGTGCAAGGACCCTTTCCAGATCGGGATTCAGGGCATTAGGCCCTTCGAGGGTGAGGTCTACAAAATCGTAATGGGCCTGTCCAAAAGAGATAATCTCATCGTAGACAGATGCACGAGGATCATTCATAAGACCGATTTTCATTTTGTAATTCCTCCACTTGTAACTTTAATCGAAAAACAGAATAACTCAAATCCTGGTAAAGGGGTTCCCAGTATCGCGAAGTCAAAGATAGAAAACGTCTGATCTCCTCAGTAGTAAAGTTGTCCCGGAGATATTTCTCAAATAAATCGTTTCGTACAAGGAGATGGGTAGAATCGAGTGACCGAAGGCAGGCTATAAAGGCGCTTGAGGTATCACTTGCTTGCACCATATCCTTGACAGCTCCCATGCCATAGCCGGGATGGAGCCTATAGGCACGATCCAAATAGTAACCACGCCCTGCCAGAAAAATCAGGGAGATTCCGGCATCGGCCTCAAGGTTTTCATTTACGTAGCGTATGGCAGGATAACTTCCAAGATGGCGGCTTAAGAATTCATCTTTTGTTTCTTGATTAAGAATATATCCAACAGGTCTAACAATATTAAAATACTCTTTCAGATACAGGATGTTGCAGCCAATAAGAATTATTGTAACCAAAAATGTACCTATTAAACCGATATTTCGAGTTAAGCCCCGGCTATTGTTGAACCGGTCAACTACGCCCTTTATTCCCGCAACCGTTAGTATGGCCAAGAACGGAATAACCGGCAAGATGTATCTCACGCTTGGAGCAATAAGAAATAATGGGATGATGAGGAAAAATAATGAGAAGGAGAAGAACAATATCCTGTCACGGCTGATTTCTTTATTGAAAAACGCAAACGGCAACATGACTATGAGAATCGGGTTTAGAGCCCCATAAAAGTACTGATCCGAATTGTCTTTTCCTTGAAAGAACATACGTATGGGGATAAGGAGAATTTCCCAAAGGGTTTCTCCGTACATCATTTCCCTTTTTTGAAAAAGACCTATTCCGCCACTCTGGCCGCCGGCATGGTGGGCAGGATTAAAGATCTTGTCAAACATGGGATAAAGCGGATTTGATGTTAAAAGATAGTTTTTAATATACCACGGAGAGGCGATTATAAGAGTAACAACAAAGAATATCAAACCGTACTTTAACGCCGGCAATTCTTTCCGTGTGTCTCTTGAATAATGGAATGTTATCATTAAATTCAGGAAAACGCATGCAATGAGGGCGTTGTACTTGGACCCTGCAGCCAATCCCATGCATGCACCGGATATGATAAGCCATTTTGCATCTTTATAACCATCGTCCCGCCATTTGACAAACGCAATGAGGCTTGCTGTTGTAAAAAAAGTCAATGCAAGGTCTACATACGCCGTGGTTGAAAGCCGCGTGACAATGGGCGTGCTAATGTAGATTAGCATCCCCAAAAGCCCCCAGTTACGGGTGAGCCTCCGCTTCAGATAAAAGTATATCAAGAATCCCGTTCCCAGCCCGAAAACAAAATGTATATACTTAGGGAGTATGTCGTTATTGAAATAGAGAGATCCAAGATAAAGGAGATCGACATTCATTGGAAAATAGGAACAGCTCGCCCACGGGGTCTCGTAAAATCCGCCATGTTTGAGCCAGAGCTTAGGAATGGCCAGATGATGGATTAAGGCATCCCTGGATATGGGCGGGGTGGCACACAGGAGCCCAACGATCACAATATGTGAAAACAGGATGAACAGCAGAGCATAATAAGCAAATCGATGCGCTCTTGATGGCCAGAAACTTTCTTGATCAAGAATTAGAGATGGTAGCCTTGAAAAAGTCTTTTTCATTTACAACCTGAAAAAAACCAGGCTGGGAAATTGGGAGCACGTAGTGACTCACCTGGAACGGGCAAAGAAAATCATGCCAGGTGACGGAAGGAATGATGCAAACCGCTCCAATATATTGCACATGCTTAAAAAAATGGAAGCAGCCCCCGCACTGGAAGCTGCTTCCATAAAACAAAAAAAAGAACGTTAAACTAACTCTCGGTAACCACTCCGTCCTCGTCAATAGAGTACGTTACATCACCACTGTCGTGCACTGTTACGATGGCGGTATCGGTTGCAGCCTTAGTGGTAGTAACACTAGCCGTAGCTCTGAATCCTGAGGCTGTCAGATTAGCCAGCGTCAGATCAGCAAATTCGACTCCCACATTGTCTGTCAAATAGGCCATTGCTGCGGTGTAAGCGTTCTTGTTATCCGCTTTAGCCGCTGTATTGTAAGACCTAGTTCTATAGCTGATGAAGTTCGGGATGGCTATCGCTGCCAGGATGCCGATGATGGCGATAACGATCATCAGCTCAATCAGCGTAAAACCCTTTTCGTTCTTTTTAACTAGTTTTTGTAACATTGAAGTCTCCCTTTCAGATGTGTGTTATGTCGAGAATTGGCGCCAACTGAATTCTCAGACTATTATACTACTTCCCTGTCTATGGTTCACCTCCTTTCTTGGTCAAGTAAGGTACAAATATGTCAACTCTTAGGTTAGCAATTTGCGTACCAATTGAGAGATAGTTTATCTTTTTTGGTGCTCACCAGCGAAAAAACACCGAGATTGCAGATAATTACGTGGGTATTTTTTGCAAGCATTCGAAGTTACATGACATGAATCGCTATCACTTTCTGCATACGGTACCGGGGATTTTCAACGCCACACCGGTGATTTTCAACGCTCTTCTGATTCTCCTTTTGGTGAAGAGCCTATGCCGTGCTTGTCGAACCGATATCGGAAGGATTCCAAGCTGATCCCCAGGATATCTGCGGCCTTCTGCTTGACACCCCCTGCCATCTCCAAGGCGTTCAGCAAGTACCCCCGCTCCACATCGGCAAGCACGGATTCCAAATCAAGGCCGGTTGGCGGAATATCAAATCTTGGAAGTTCGTGTTTTTTCTCGCTCTTTTCTCCCTTCTTGTATGTGGAGAGGGCAAGACTTTCAGGAAGGATAATGTTGGTGGTGGCAAGAGCCACACTGCGCTCGATCATGTTTTCAAGCTCCCTGACATTTCCCGGGAAATCATATCGTGCGAGCATGTCAAGGGCATAGGACGATAGCTTGTGGATCGATTTGCCCAACTCTCTACCGTATTTCTCGAGAAAATGCTGTGCCAAGGCCGGCAGATCCTCCTTCCTTCGTCGAAGGGGAGGGAGATCAATATTGATAACGTTCAACCGATAAAAGAGGTCTTCCCTGAAATGTCCGGCAATTACCTCATCTTCCAGAATCTTATTCGTGGCTGAGATGATCCGCACATCCACCTCAACATCCTGTGTTTCTCCCACCGGCTTGAACCCCTTTTCCTGAACTACCCGCAGGATTTTAACCTGGATGGCATGGGTGAGTTCTGCGATTTCATCCAGGAATACAGTGCCGCCGTCACTTACCTCAAAAAGCCCTTTTTTGTGGTCAATGGCCCCTGTAAAGGCCCCCTTTCTGTGGCCAAATAGCTCACTTTCCATCAAAGTTTCCGGAATCCCGCCACAGTGAATGACCGTAAATGGCTTAACCTTTCTGGCGCTATTCTCATGGATTGCCTGTGCAATCAACTCCTTGCCGGTGCCGCTTTCCCCGGTAATGAGCACATTGGTTCGGGTGTCAGCCACTTGCCTGATGGCATTATAGATCTTCATCATGGCCGGGCTGTTACCTACAATTTGCCCAAAGTGATAAGTCTCTTTGAGTTCGGCGTCTATGATTTCCTTTTCGTGTTCAAGGGTCCTTCTTTCCAAGGCATTCCTGATCGTTTGTTTGACCTCATCCACATTGAAAGGCTTTGGAATATAGTCGTAAGCGCCTTCTCTCATAGCCTCCACAGCGGTTTCAGTGGTCGCAAATGCTGAGATCATAATGACAACGGTCTCAGGCGAGCGTTTTTTGGCCTCACGGAGGACAGCAAGCCCATCTACAGGTGCCATTCGGATATCGCAAAGGATCAGGTCATGAGCTTTCTTCTTCAGCATGCGGATCGCCTTGGTGCCGTCCTCTGCACACTCGACATCATACCCCTCTGATCTTAGCATGACCTCGAGCATCTCACGCATGCTCAGATCATCATCTACAACGAGCAAATTTGCCATGGTATTTGTCACTTGTCATTGGTCGATGAAAGTGAGCTAAAGTGCCTAAAGCGAGCTAAAGTGCCTAAAGTTGAAGGCCCTAACTCCTCAATCCCTCAATTCCTGAATCCCTTAATTCCCCATTCCGCAATCCGCATTCGGTACGTTCCGCAATCCGCATTCCGAAATCCTACTGTCGTTCGTCATCAAACACTATTTTCCCGCCCACCATGGTTAAGACTGGCTTCCCTTTTAGCTCCCAGCCATTGAAGGGGGTGTTTCTGCTCTTGGATTGAAAGGTGTTGGCATCAACAGTGAATCTCTTTTCTACGTCTATGATAGTCAAGTCTGCAGGGTTGCCAGGCTTCAGACCAATGTGGGTGAGGTTCAGAATCCGCGCAGGGTTGATCGACATCTTGGCAACCAGGTCATTCAAGCTTAGACCCATCTCCACCAATTGCAGGCTCAAGGAGAGAGAGGTCTCAAGGCCGATCATGCCATTGGCCGCTTGATCGAACTCCAAATCCTTTTCAATACTAGTATGTGGCGCATGGTCACTGGCAATGACATCAATCGTACCATCGGCAAGGGCCAGCCGTATTGCATCTCTGTCTTCAGCAGTACGCAGAGGAGGATGCACCTTGGCATTTGTATCATAGTCGATGACGGCCTCCTCGGTCAGGGAAAAATAGTGGGGTGCAGTCTCAGCCGTAAGGGGCAGTCCCCGCGCTTTCGCCTCAAGGATCAGTCGTACCGAGCCTTTGGTGCTAACATGAGCAATATGCAGCGGTGCACCTGTGAGTTCGCACAGGGCAATGTCTCTTGCCACCATTACGGTCTCTTCAGCATTCGGTACACCTGGAAGCCCTAAACGAGTGGCCGTAACCCCCTCGTTCATAACCCCATTTGCCGTGAGATTTCGGTCCTCGCAGTGGGCGATGGTCAAGAGCTCAAACCCCTTAGCGTATTCCAGGGCACGCCGCATCAACTGAGCATTCATCACTGGGTTGCCGTCGTCAGACACAGCCACAACACCGGCTGCCTTCAACTCACCATAGTCTGCCAGGCTTTCTCCACGGAGTCCTCGGCTTATAGCACCTACAGGATAAACCCGGACGGTTTCAGCCATTCTTGTTTTTTTGAGAATGTAATTTGTGACCGACTGATTGTCATTGACCGGGTTAGTATTCGGCATACAGCATACGGTCGTAAAGCCTCCGCGGGCCGCAGCCAGACAGCCTGTTTCAATGGTTTCTTTGTACTCATGGCCGGGTTCACGCAGGTGGACATGCATATCAATAAGGCCGGGTGTCACGATTTTTCCAGAGGCGTCTATGATTTTGGATTTTGGATTTTTGGTTTTGGATTTTTGATCCCCAATCGAGACAAATTTTCCACCTTCAATAACGATATCCGCAACGCCATCTATACCTGTCTCTGGGTCAATGACCCGTCCACCTTTAATCAAGTATCTCGAAATTTCCATAATCTATTTCCATTTGTGTTTGTTGTGTTTGTCGGTTTAGCCCAATGAACTCAACAAACCCAATAAACTCAATAAACCCAATTAACGTGGGCCTCCTAGGAGAATATAAAGGAGCGCCATTCGAATGGCAACGCCGTTGGTAACCTGTTCCAAGATCACCGAGTAGGGACCCTCGGCAACCTCAGGGGCTATTTCAACCCCTCTATTAATCGGACCAGGATGCATGATCAGGACATCATCCTTCGCTCCGGCAAGCTTTTCTTTAGTCAATCCGTAACATTGCGCATATTCCCGCTCAGAAGGAAATATAAACGCGTGCTGTCGTTCTTTCTGAATACGCAGGACTATGATAACATCTGCATCCTTGATCGCCTCCTCAACGTGATAACTAACAGCCGCCCCTAAGGTCTCAATGCCCATCGGGATCATGGTGGGTGGCCCAGCCAGGATAACCGTTGCTCCCATCTTATTGAAACCGACAATATTAGAGCGGGCTACACGGCTATGGGTAATATCACCGATGATGGCAACCGTGAGTCCGGCAAGGCTCCCCTTTTTCTCTCGGACAGTCATCATGTCCAGGAGCGCCTGTGTCGGGTGGGCGTGCATACCATCACCGGCATTGATTACAGATGCCTCGACTATCCGGGCCAGCATGTGGGGTGCACCAGCGGCACGGTGGCGGACAACAATGGCATCTGGGTTCATGGCTTCAAGATTCTTAGCAGTGTCAACTAGGGTTTCGCCCTTGGCAATGCTACTGGTGGAGGCAGAAATACTCACTGTGTCGGCGCTTAGCCTTTTTGCTGCGATCTCAAAGGAGGTTCGGGTCCTGGTACTCGGCTCATAGAAAAAGTGGATAACGGTCTTGCCGCGAAGCGTGGGCACTTTCTTAATAGGACGGGTAGATATCTCTTTCAGCGTTTCCGCAGTATCCAGGATAGCCTGAATCTCCTCAACTGAGAGACTTTCCATATCGAGAACATCTTTTTTGGCAAACCTCATGATTTTTCCCCATCAAAAAAAAGCCCCTTTACCTTAATTGGTAAAGAGGCTAACCGCGACTGCTGCTATGCTGCAGTCTATAACCATTGAGTTGCTGTCCCTCCCTGGAACGAAAAAGTCGCTGTTCCAATAGCATCCACGATCTGGATAAGTCAAGCCAAAAAATAGAGGCCTCGATTTTCTTTGAACCGCAAAAGCGAGCGCATTGAATGAATATCTATTATCTGCCGATGATACATGGGTTCAGCCTCTGCAAAAAAGAATGAATTGTGTCTGGTACTATGGCGTGGCACAGGAAGGCATGAGGCGGGTGTCAGTGCATAAGGCGTCCTAATCGCCCCCACCTGACACCTAAATTCTCCTTGTCCCATGACCAATAGATAATAAAGGCCTTCCCTTTAACTGAAGACAGCTTCACGAACCCCCAAAATCGGCTGTCGTAACTGTGATCGCGGTTGTCCCCCATTACAAAGAGGGAATCGGGTGGAACGCTGACAGGATCCAGGTTGTCACGTGGTCGAAGCTTGCCCGGGATAGTGTGTGGGTCTATATGTATGCCATAGGGGTCATCTATGGGCTTGTCGTTGATGTAAACCTCTTTGTTTCGGATTTGAACCGTATCGCCTGATACTGCAATGACTCGTTTTATGAAGTCTTTTTTCGGGTCTTCCGGAAATTTGAATACTACGATGTCCCCTCGCTTTGGCTTCTTCACAGGGACAAGGGTGATGTCTGTGAAAGGAATCTTTACACCGTATAGAAACTTGTTGACCAGGATATGATCTCCGACCAAAAGGGTTGGCTTCATGGAACCAGACGGGATCTTAAATGCCTGTACGATAAAGGTGCGGATAAAAAGGGCAAGAATAAAGGCGATCAGGATCGCCTCTCCATATTCCCGAAAGACGTTCTTTTTCGCCCGGACACCACTTTCGGGTGACGTGTTTTCTTTCAATCTTGTTGGTTACCTTTCTTCAGAGCAAAGCAAGATACCCGATGCTAGATGCCATATGCGGGTGGCCAGGCCATTTTCTTCTTGGCACAATACATCAAGCGTCGGGTATCTATCAGCCACTACACTGAGGGGAGCAACTCCTGAGGCTCGGTCAAGATGAATTTTCCCTTCTGTATCCATTTCTTCAGGGTCTCTGCAATCTGCCTTGCCCGAACCGCACTCGAAAGAGGTACAGTTGGCACGTCCTGGCCGTTGAATTGGATAGTGCCACTTTTGAGTTCGGCGTAACTGACCCTGCCGCGACTCTTTGATATACCACGCGGATAGTCGTGCGAATAGTCCACAATTTGCGTAAAAATCTCATCATCCGAAATGCCCGTAAATTTGACAATCTCTTCATTTAGAATCGGGATGGGGACCCCCAAGCCGACTGCCAATGAGCACCCATACCCTTGTATGCTAACGCCCACAAGCCATTTTGGGCTCATCTTTTTCAGGTCTCCCATCACACACAGAGTCCCGGCTGGGGTAAGGGGGACCCCCTTCTTAGTTCTCTTGACTCTGGGATTATGCTGGGTCCCATGCCAGGCGACAAACCCCTGGCCGCCTCCAAGGAAGATCTTGGTCCCTAAACCGATGGTCATATAATATGGATCGTTGAACAGTGGGCTCAGCTGCCCAGCAGAGCAATAGTTTGCGTTTCCAGCATTCGGGCGAAGTGTACCCATATATGTGTAAATAGTCTTCTTGCTCAGGTTTATCGCACAGTTATAGTTTTGGTATGCATTTCTTGGGTTGCAAAGGGTCGCCTGCGGGAGGGTTTTCAGGGTAACATCCTTTTCGATACGTCGATTCGGATAACAGTCGGTTCCATAGGCAGTCGCCTTGAGGTGAACCTTTTTGCCGGCAACAAGATCCTGAATCACATGGCCCCCACCATACTTGAACTCTCCAGGATAGACTTTGTTCAAAGGGTCTTCCTCGGATGGTTCAGTTGCCCCAATATAGCAATCCACAGCAGCTATGCCTGCGTATGCTGGAACATTGTTCAGCCAGACCTTAGAGGCCTTAATTGTTGGGACAGAGTGGCCAAAATTGATGAAGGCGCCGGATGAACACATGGGCGCAAAGGTTCCAGTGGTAACTACGTCCACTTGACGGGCCGTCTCGACTGGGCCATTTTCTTTCAGGATGTCAATGATTTCTTCAGCCGTGACTACAACGACCTTGCCATCCTTGATCTTCTGGTTGATTTCCTGGTACGTCTTTTGGACCTTATAGCGCTTCATTGTTTATTCTCCCTGCGTTCAAGTGCCTAAAGTGTTTAAAATGAATTAGAGTGCCTCTCTACACGTTTAGCGCCCTCACCCATGAAGGTCTCCAGCGGATAATTTGGCTTGAGTCTCTTTGAGCTTATCCGTCACATTATATTTTATCCAATTTGGATCCCACCACTCTATTGGATTAACAAAGGTGTGGCTGACCATGATCGCAAAATGGAGATGATCACCTCCGGCCAAGCCTGTGGTTCCTGTAAAACCTATTACATCTCCCTTGGAGACTACCTGGTCTTTTTCAACCTCGATTCGGCTAAGATGTCCATACATGCTGAAAAGACCGAAACCATGATCCAAGACGACAGTCTTACCATAAATATCAGCATTTTGAGCAAATGCTACACGTCCATTGTTTGCAGCAGGAACTGGTGAGTGGGCAGTCGAGGCCAGATCTATTCCGAGATGGACTTGTTCATCTATGGTTTTGCCATTGTATAGATATTTGCGATGGTTGGCAAACCCGGCCTTTCGAGCAGAGCGTGGAATCCTAAGAAATGGACCCTTCCAGTATTGCTTGGCCTCGCTCTTTTTGCAAGCATCTTTCAAGGTTCTATGACTGGCTTGGCGTAAATCCCGGTTGACTGATAGGAATTTGCCAATGAGCGATGCAGAAGGATTTGCTATGTTTAAGGCATGCTCAAACTCA